>JAAYVC010000011.1 GCA_012517375.1 bacterium
CCGGACATGATGAGAGTTTTTTTCATTCATACTCCTTTCCTTAAAAAACATGGGGGAGCTTACGCTCCCCCAATTTTCATAGACTATAATGCTTAAAGGTTATTCCATAACCCAGGCAATGCCGTCTTTAAGCTGATAGCCGAGCTTAAGGGTCGCCTTGTAGATATTGCTGCCCTGGTCTGCAAGCGCGGTAACGTAGACTTTGCCGAAGTTATCGGTGGTTGCATAGGCAGTGCCAGTACCGACGATGATGCCGTATGTGCCGTTGTTTGAAAGTGCAGTCTGGGTCGAGGTGGCGGAGCTCACGACCAAGTCAAGGCCTGCATAGTCCTCGGTCGTCTGAACCGACCATCCGTACCTTGAGTTCAAGGGATTAGGCGTGTGGTCGGAGGGCGAGGTGAGCGTGGGGGTGTTGCCTGACTGACCCATCGATATGTAGAAATCGCAGTTCTCAGGGTTGTTGGCAACCGAGTAGGATGCAGCAGTTCCTGCAGCGCTGAAGCCGAAGCCTGACGGATGGGTGGCCGAAGGATCGTTAACGGTCCATACATCGAGTGTCGGGGTCTCCACGACTGCGAAGTCGAGCGTTACGCCCGTGCTTTTTGTGCCGCTCGTTACTGCGTAGACCTTAATCTCCTTTGCGGGAATATTGACCATGTCGTAGGTTGTTGTCACGGCAACCTGGTCAACACCGTCAACGGAAACAACATACTCATCAGGGGTGCCTTCGGCAGGCGCGTCCCACGTAATCTTCGCTTTGGCGCCTTCCTCAAGCGGCTCGTAGCTCAGGTTGCGTACTTCGCCAGTCGGTATGACGCAATCCAGGTTCATGAACGCGAAACCGGCTACCGCTAAAAGCGCAATAGCAACAAACTTCTTCATATTTTTTCCTCCTTAAAGGTTTTGGTTACTATCTCGATGTCGGCGGTTTTACTGTGCCGCCTCCGCCCACAGGGGGCTTGGGTTTGGGTTCAACCTTGGTGCCGTGGTACTTTTCCATGTGCTCGTCGTACTCGGTCTGAAGGTCGGAGAGTGCGGTGGAAAGCGCTTCCACGTCGCCCTCAAGGGTCGATATCCTGTCTTCAAGATCAGTTATCATTTGGGCCGTCTCGTCGGCTTTTGCGCCGCCGCCGCCGAGCTTATCGCAGCCCAGCGCGAAGCCGGCCACGATAACAAGACCAGCCACAGCCGCCAATGTGAAGAGTTTCTTCATATAGAAACCTCCTTGGTTTATATGTTGTTCTGCACTCAAATAATTTCCTGCATTCGTGCATCGCGTTCAACTCATAATAATAGGAACAAGAGGGGGGGTTGTCAAGTGCTTGACATCCTAGTCCGAAGGTATATATTTATAAATCCATAATATGGATGCATTGAAGACAAAGAAGGCGGTTCTTTTTTTCGACCTCAAGGGCTGGTATTCCAGCCAGGAAGGCAAATGCGCCAAAGAGATTGCCGAAGGTCTCAACACCTTTTATGGAGAAATTATTGACCTTGTCGACCAGTTGAAAGGTAGGGTTGTAAAGTTCATGGGCGATGCAGGTCTTATTATCTTCGAAAAAACAAGCGATGCCGTCGATTTTGCGAAGGTTATAGCCTCAAAGCACGAGGCAAACATCGGCATAGAATCAGGAGAGGTTGTGGAGGGTGTTTTCGGCAAGGATGAAGCGACCTGGTTCGACGTTTTTGGACCTGCTGTTAACGAGGCTGGAAAGAACATGGGCAAGGCTCGAAAAAGCGGGAAGGGGATTGTTGCCGGACCAAATGCATGGGAGGAACTTAGCCAGGAGGAAAGAAAGGGTCTGGACCGCTCGGCAGACCTGTAATGATTGTCTCGAATTGCACCGTCGATTCTTTACATCCACTAGGATGTGAAGTGTAAGTTCTAATTAAACAATCCGATAGAGCCTTTTCGTCTCAACAACTACGGGTTTGACTTCAAAATTCACATTACACAAGGATGTAACAGGGTGCCCAAAAAGATTCAAAGAATCTTTTTGGGGTATCAAAAGTACAACGTTACGTCCGCCTTGAGTCCGTTGAAGGGCAGTTCGTACGAGCAGATGCCGTTCTTGCAGATGTATTCTCCCTTGAACCGGCCGTAGGATAGCGTGAGATCAAACGGATAAGCGTTGTAGCGAATGGAGCCCCATGGCCACACTTCAGTTGAATCCGAAAGAACAACGACGCCTCCTCCAGCCAGCATCCACGGTCCCCAGCCAAGTTCGAGCAACAGGTGCGGCTCGTTCCACTTCTCAGCAGCCTCTGTAACAATACGCCAGGAGCCCTTAAAATGCGCCGATATTTCCCAGATCAGGGTTTCGTATCCGAGACCAGCCTCAAGCTGGTCGTTCTGGGGAGAGGTGGATGAGCCTCCGCCTCCGGGAAGCTCCCGGTCTATTAGTGTAAAGAACGGATTAAATGTGTGACCGGCAATATCGAGTCTTGTATCAAGACCGGTGCGCGATACCTTGCTCGTGCGGGAAGAATCCCAGGCAAGCGCGTATCCTGCATCCACAAAGAGCCACGGCCACGGCGCAAGATTGAGATTCGCCCTGAATCCCTGTTCATCAGCACCCTCGTTTATTGACTCGCCGTCAGGATTTGCGGGCGGCGGAGCGTTGATGCCGCCGGCAAGCCCTTTGTAGCTTTTACCTTCAAGGAGAACCCCTATCCCCTCTTGAGCGTAGGAGAGCGTTGCAAAGAATCCAAACCCGTTGACGCTGTCCACGCCGATCCATCCTTTGGGCGAGTAGCGACCCCATACGAAGCGCTGGGCGGAGGCCAGTCCCAGATTAAAGCGCCAGAACCCGAAATCAACATTCTCCTCAGCCCATTCCTCCCACGCCCTTCCGAAAAGCGTATCCGCGTCGGTCGTAGCGTCACGCCTAAGGTAGATGCCTTCTATTTTCAGATTTTCGAGAGGCGTAACGCTAACGTCTGCACCGTAGAGCCATTCGTCACGGTTTTCTTTGTCCGGTTTCAGCATCCTTCCTGCAAGCGCTCCAAGGGAAAGCCAGTTCTTCTGCCAAGAGAATTTCCCACCGTCAAGATTGCGGTCAATTCGCATGGCTTTGTCCTCGAAGGAGGAGAGCGCCAGACCGTAGCCCAGTGTCGTGTAGTAATTGCCGAGAGTGAGGGAGAACCGCTCGCCCGAGTACTCGAGGTAGCGCTGTGTAAGTTCGATGCGGGTAAGGGTATCTCGGAGTTTTTCGGCATCCAGAAGGAAGCGGCCTCCGACCCTGAATGCATCCACATAGAGGTCGGCGTTAGCTTCATTGCAGAACTGGGTCTTCCACCCGGGCTGCTCGAGCCACAGGTGCATCTCGTTCGAGCCGGAGAGGGAGACCTCTCCAAGC
Organism: bacterium; assembly: GCA_012517375.1. Classification (NCBI taxonomy): domain Bacteria; species bacterium. The sequence continues at coordinate 3,360 of JAAYVC010000011.1, forward strand.
AGGGTTAATAAGAGAATCATCTAGACATTATCCTGTAAGTGCATGGTTTGTCAACGCAGATTCAGACAAAAGCGGGGCACAGCTGCCCTGCCCCGCAAATATCAGTAAAACCGATCTTACTCCGCAATCTTAAGGATGAAAGCCTGAGAGTCTACTTCTTCTCCTGAAGCGACCGTCAAGACAATCTTGCCTTCGGTGCCGGCGGTCATGGTTCCTACGGTAAGGTGTGAGCCAAGTATTGAATCGCTAGCTTTGAGCACCATTGTGCTGCAAGGCAGCGGGTAGCAGTTGAGCGTATCGCAGTAAGAGATATACCATCCTTCAGGCAGGGTCTGCATGGACGTCGGGCAGTCGACTATGAGCGGCAGATCGGCTGCCGTATTATTCTTTAATGTGAACTCGAAGTTATGGGACATGCCGATGCTATCAACTGTATAAACTGTATCACCTACGGGTACAACCGAGAAGTTACCTTCATCCGGCGGCTTGCATTCAAGCCCTAGAAAGATGAGCGATAGTGCGGTAATAGCAAGGATTTTCTTCATTTATCGAGCCTCCGTTTTTAGATTATACATCCTGCTGTATAAGCAATATCAATGAAGATCTTGGATAAGCCCTTATTGCCTCCCTTGAAAAAACCAGGTTCCTGACACCGCTTACTCCCTTATTTTGAAAATCTCGATTCATTTTGCCTGTGTTAAAGATGCCAAGCTTATCTTGCTCGATGCGGCCTGCACAACCTCTATATCTTCCTTTTCGACCCAGACCACGGCCGTCAAGGGAAATCCCCACGACGCATCTCTGGGAAGCGCTCTGCGGAAAGTATAAGTTTGTCCAATTTCGAAAGTTAAGTTGTCAGTCGACGTCGATTCAGGAAGCCTTCGAACCACGTGGCTGAGACCGTCCCACATCTCGTTCTTAAAAGGGACAGAATCCTCGACCAGGGCGATGCGGAGAACGCCGTCAAACGAACTGTGCAGCTTTGAAGAAACATTCACTGAGATGTCATAAATCACGCTATCCGAGGTAATTGAAGAGGTAAGAGTTATCTTTAAGGGCGAGCCGAGCTTTGTATGATGTTCGCTGTACATGGATTCAAGAGTAGACACCTTATCGTCAGCCGCTTTCTCAGTGCCGTCGAATATGATGGTTGGGAAGGCGCTGATGCCGAGCGTTTTAACCCTGGCTTCGGTTTCCGCTGTGGCGAATGTGTCTGGGGCACTCGAGTGCAAGGCAAGCACGATGACGCTGTCTTCGGGAAGATTTATTAAGAGCTCTTCTACGTGCGAGGCAGCCCGCGGGCAGTTCACGCACCAGGTACCTGTTCCTTCTTCTATGAGTACGGTTTTGTCGAACTCATCCCGCTCGGGGTCTGGAAACCGCTCACCGCAAGAAACCAAAAGTGTTATCGAGAGTATTAAAGATATCCAAAAGAAGACGTCTTTTAATACCCGCCCCCTGGAAATGACCGAATATGACATTACGATGTCTGATAATTCCCGTGAACGGCCTTGCGTATAGTTTCCGATATCGTTGCCGCATCCTTCTTGGTATAGCCTATGACGGATTTAAGAAGCGTCTTGTCAGGTTTTATGTAGAAGGAGTGCGGTATTGGACTTACTTTGAACTGACGCATAACGTTTGCATCAGGGTCTAAGAGAACCTTGAACTTCCACCCGTAACTCTTCACCATTGGGGCGACTTGTGCAAGGGTTTTCTTCGAGTCTATGTTTACTGCAATCACAGCAAGACCTGAATCCTTGTAGATCTTGTAAAGACTATCCAGAAGAACCAGTTCCTCCTTGCATGGTCCGCACGAAGTACTCCAGAAGGAGATTATGGTCAGCTTGGAACCCATTAGTGAATCAAGGGTTAAGGTTTTTCCGTTAAGGTCTTTAGCGGAAAAACTCTGTACAGTAGCTCCTGTTAATAAAATTGCCGCTCCAAACAACAAAGTCGCTATCTTTTTCATACTCATAATCGTTCACCTCGCAAGGTTAATCTTACCTTATTATAGTCATTGAAGACATAAAGTAAAGCCTTCAATTCTTATACCCTTCGGAGGTACGTTTTATTCCCTATTTACAATAATGACGCAAGCCCATTCCGGTTTGTTTCTCAAGAAAACAGCATAGCAAGATTCTATGACAGTTCGGTTTCCAATCCTCAATTTTTGCTCACCTTATCTTCTAACTCTATAAAAAAGCTTCACTTCTTGAAAACTGCCGCAACCTTAAAAACAGTTCAAGGATAAGCGGAAGAGCATTTTCAAGTCCCGATTTGCATTTGATAATCTCTTGTTTCTCAAACAAAAAGGGGCCTTAAGGCCCCTTAAGTCCAATTGAGTTTGAATTACCTGGAAACTACAACCTTGCTGACCGATGTGTTTTCGCCTGCAGCGATTCTTACGAAGTACACGCCGTTGGACAAATTGTCGAGCGAGATGGGGAGTTCGTGCCTACCAGCGTTGAGACTGCCCGAGTAGAGGGTCTTGACTCTTGCGCCGGATACGTCGAAAAGGTTGAGTTCAACCGCTCCGGACGCAGGCAGTGAAAGGGAGATAGCGGTATTAGAGGTGGTTATGACAGACGCAACGCTTGTCCAGAACTCAGGTTTCGTTTCTTCATTGATCCCGAGGGGCTGAACGTAGGAAGACCAGTAGCCTTCTCCGGAGCCGGCTTCGGCAGTCATATCGAAGGGTGTATCTTTAACATAACTGCTCTTGGTTTTGAGCTTAAGTCCGTCGCCTTTTGACTCTTCAACAACGTAAGCCTCACCGGGGGCAATCAAGGGAATCTCGGCATAACCGTCTATCACGTCAACTTTTGTATCATCTATGGTCAGGAATACGTGAGCGTTCTCAATGGGAGAGTCGGAAGAGTTCGTTATAGTGACTTTTACTTCAGCTTCTTCGCTGGGCTCCAGGCTTCCGTTCTGGTTGCTGTCAAAAACCTGAATGTTCGAGAGAATCATCACAGGAGCTGCGGAGTCGGCTCCAACGACCTTTGCCTTGGCGGCATTGTATATAAGCTTGCCCGAGGCTTCCTGACACCAGAACACGAGTTCGCAGTTCCCGGCTACAACGTCATGCGGGTCAGGGGTCGTATTGATAGTGTGGTTGGTTGTAAAATCGAACTCGAACATCTTTCTCTCGTATTTTTTCAAAGTGACGAGGGTTCCATCGTATTCCGGAATCATATCGAACACGGCTTGATCGTGTTCGGGGTCGCCGTTCGTTCCCGTGTAAAGGACTTCGCTTTCGGTTAAAGCGCCGTAGAGTTTGAATGTTGCTTCGTTCTTGTCTTCATTATAAAGCTCAACCTTGACCTTTCCGTTACCGGATTCGTATAGGGATGAGACCGGATACTGCCTGTAAATGGAAATCTGAAGCGTTGTTGGTTCAGCCGCTTTCATATCGACGATGGATGTGGATACTCCGGCGGTCATTCCGTCCGCAACGAACGTAGGAACTGCATCGATAGCGTACATCGCTCTCCAGAAGTTGTTCATAGCCGGGTCGTAATGATACCATGGGTCATTGCCCGGCGAGGGCCAGTTCATGTGAAAGCGAACGACCGCGAGCGTGCTTTCGCGCTCGGCGAGAACCTGATCGAGCGCCGCATTTGCCGCAACGCACGGCGGACACGTCGTGCTTGTGAAAAGCATGCCCAATACTTTGTTTCGAGTGCCGGCGAAAACGGCAACCGGCAACAGCAGTATTATGGCTGCGATAAAGAGGATTTTTTTCATTGTCGATTCCTCCTTGAGACCGGTTCCATTGTTTTCGGAACCTTTTGGATTTAAAGTTTTAATTATCTACGCCTCTGCAAATCCTACGTAGACTTCTTCTCGTGCTTTATCGTAATCACACATATAACGGTCAATTTAACAAATTGGCACTTTTTGGCCGACTAAAACAAACCGTTAGACCAATGACCTTAAATTCCCCATATGATTATAGTCTCCATCTCCCTCATGTAAAGACCATGCTTTTTTATTAAAAAGGGCGACAGCCTGGCCGTCGCCCATAATATTTCAAGTGATTTGAGTTCAGCGAACCACTACAAGTTTCTTTATCGTTGAGCGCTCGCCCGCGTTCAGTTTGATGAAATATGTTCCCGTAGCCAGGTTATCAACTGAGAAGGGGAGGATGTTAGCACCTGCAGAGAGATGTCCGTTGTAAAGATTCTTTACAAGACGTCCGGAGGCGTCAAATATATCGAGCCTACCTGCTGTCGGTGAGGCAACTGATATTGCCGCAACGCCGTTTGACGAAACAACACTGGGAATGCTGAAGTTAAAGAAGCTTCCTTTGTCTTCGGAGATGCCGGGTTTGAATGGCTCGAAGCCCACCAATTCCTGACCGCGGCCCAGGTTGTCCTCTATTGTCAGGTTAAGAACCGGGCTGTATCCGTCAGGAGCGCCTGACTTAAGCTTGAGTTTAAACGAGTTATCGTCGTTAGTTACTTCTTCGCCTGGATCGGCAGCGTCCCATTCTCCCAGAGAGTCCACTACCTGGACGTTGTTGTCAGCCGTTGAGAGAACGCCGCTCATGCTTGCCCATGAATCTTCTCCACTGTTGAGGAGCGTAACGACGAAGTTGGATGTCTGTCCGGGATGGAGTAAACCGTCCTCGCTCTTAATCTTCGTGTCAACTATCTCGGCGGAGAGATCGGGAACGATTCCTGTTCTTGCCGCCTGATACACCTCTGCGGGGAAATAGGAAACGGCTTCCTGAACAAAACACGCTATCTCGAAGTTGGTAATATTATGCGTGTTTGAAGGCCATTCCTGGTCGATTGTGAAGTCTTTCTCTACGACTACAGTATCACCCTTATTTATGGTGATATCCGTTCCCTGCGCATCAGGTAACATGTCGCGGTTGACGAAATCGAGTACGCTCTGACCCTGCCAGCTGTAAGGTATGTGGGATTCAAGCACTACGAAATGGATTTTACCCGTTATTTTTCCTAGGGTAGTGGTTCCGTTAATTACGGTTGCTGTTACTGTGCCCTCCCATGTCGAAGCGTTGAATGTGACAGCAAGCTGTATATCGAGCGGCGAGGGAACGGCAAAACGGCTTTGAACTATTGGATTATAATTGGGATACATTGACTGGGTGTGGCTGCCTCCAATTGATTTCGTCATTCCGTCGAACACCGCTGTCGGGTAGCCGGTGATGCCGTAAAAAGAATTGCGGGCATCTGATTCAACAAAGGCGAAGATGTCGCCATTGTGGTTTTCGATAGGAACGACCCTTGAACCATAGGCCGAGTCTAAGTCGTCCACGCCAAGAGCGGCGCCCGGACAATACTGGCACCATGTACCTGTGCCTACTTCAACGCATACGTTCCTCTCGAACTGGGCGAATCCTATAAAAGGGATTGCCAGCAGCAATGCGAATAGCAAGGTTTTTTTCATCTTAATCTTGACTCCTTCTGGTTCGGCTCAATCGAGCAGAACTACTTTGTACGTTTGCTTCCCCGCCGAGGTCTCAACTCTTATGAAGTAGAGGCCTCCAGGTACGCTGGGGATCGTTAGTTCATTAAGACCGGACGCTCTTCCTGCATAAAGACCTTCTACCAGCCTGCCTGAAGCGTCGAACATCGTTATCCTGCATTCGCCTGCAATCCCGCCGAATCCTGCAAGTTTTATTGAGGAGCCGGCTCTTGCTACAGACGGGAAAGCTGGCGCAAAAGCGCCAGTTCCGGTTTCAGATATCCCCGAGTTCAGCTTTTTCGTCGACCATCCTAGCGATGCGTCAGTCGAGCCTGAACCGGCGTAGCACTTCAGATTGAACTCCTTGCCGTCGTATGCGGAGCCGCCCTTTATAACAATCTCTTTGCCGGAGATTGTTACGCTTCCGTTGGCCGGTATTTCGGGTATCTCGTATGAGCCTTTTACGACCAGGATGCCGGTGTTGTCAACCTCAACGAGCATGTGCACCTTGCTCATCTTGGCCGATGAACCGTTCCTTATCTTTGCATGAACGTACGCCTCTTCGTCTTTCGAGATTATGCCGTCTCCAGACGCATCCGAGACCTCAAGCTCCTCAACGAACAAAGGCTTTGAGCCTTCGACGGCGACCTTTGCCGACTGGTAAATCTCCTTGGTAGTCTTGTCCTGGCACCAGAACACGAGCTCGCACTTCTTTGCGTCCACGATATGAACTTCACCCGTAGGCTCAAGCAGTGTATTGAGCAACTTTACCGTATCGTCGACATTGTAGTCGTAACCGATGCTCTTCGTCTCGCCTGGCTCTATATCGACCTTGAGTCCGTAAGCATAAGGAATCATGTCGATCATGACCTGATGATGCATTGGGTCGCCGTTCGTGCCCGTGTACGCAACATCGTTCTCTACAAGCGCTCCGAAAAGACTGAATGAATAAGCCTTCGAGTCCTCGTTCTTTATCTCGACTACAAACATACCGGAACCCTGATCAGCGCTATAAGCGGTGAAGTTATCGTAGCTCCGATACGCCTTCATGCTGAACGGCGAAGGAACATTATGCCTTGAGTCCACTGCGAGCTGTGTGATGTTCGACTGAACTCCATCGATGAAAAGCATTGGCACTGAATTGCAGCCGTAGTTGCTTCTTCTGGCTCCGTTCTCCGCGGTGTTGTAATGGTAGAACGGGTCGTTGCCGGGGTTTGGCCAGTACATATGGTAGCGTACCGCCGCAACGTACTTTCCGCTGTTGCTTATTATTGAAGTAAGCGATGCGTTTCCCGCCACGCAGGGAGGGCAGGTTGTACTTGTGAAAAGCTCGAGCATAACCCTTCTTTCGGGCAACGCTCCAAAAACCGCAAAGCTTAACGCCAGTAATAGTAATAGCACTTTCTTCATAAAGCCTCCATATTATGATTATGGTATATTGTTATAAACCTGATATCAGGCTATACAATTTTCAGCGTTTGTCAATACCCTCTGCCCAACTTACAAAGCCCGGATTACTCCATTGATTTTAATATATTGTACGCAAAATTCCCGCTTGTCAATCCCCCTCCCTAACGCCTAAGCCTTATGCACCTTTTTTTTGCCGGAGGAGCAGGTTTCTTCAATAGCTAATTATCTTGACATTGGCTCTGGTTTGGCTAATCTTATTGTAGAATAAACGACAAGGAGGTTCACCATGACCACAAGATTGACTGGTCGCCATGTCGAAATCACCCCTGCACTTAAGTCATATATAGATAAGAAGTTTGCTAAACTTGACCGCTACAGCATGCACATAGTGGATTCTGAGCTCATACTGTACCGTGAAAATAACTTCGAGTGGGCTGAGGGTGTCCTCCACCTGAAGAACGACAAGATAACAACCCGTGTTAAGGCTTCAAGCTTCGATCAGGCGATTCATGACCTTACGGATAAGCTTGTCCGGCAGATGGAGAGGTTCGAAGGAAAGCATCGCGCAAAGGTCAGACCGAAGCGTGCGGCAGGAGCAAACTCAGCAGAAGCCGAATGAGCGATTCCAAGCACATTTCCGTATCGGAGCTCTTCGATGAACGCAGGCATGACCTGCGGCTGGGGGTGATTGCAGGCAAGGACGGAATGGAGGCAAATTTAATAAAATCAATGGATATACACAGGCCGGGACTCGCCCTTGCAGGTTTTACCGGCGAGTTCCCGGCCGACAGGCTTCAGGTCCTTGGCGCGACTGAACTGGCTTTTCTTGAAACACTGGATTCTAAAGCAAGAAGAGCGGCTGTAAGGAACATGGCGGAACTCGGTCCGCCGTGTCTGGTCGTGACTAACGATCAGGAACCCCCTGAAGAGATTATTGAGGAACTTGATAAATCGAAGATACCTCTGCTTGTCTCAAGGCTTTCGAGCAACGACTTCATAAGCGCGGTCTCGGATTATCTCGAGCTTCGGCTTGCGCCTGAGACGCACACGCACGGGACGCTGGTAGATGTCTACGGGGTAGGTCTTCTGATTGTGGGCGAATCCGGCATAGGCAAGAGCGAAACGGCTCTTGACCTGGTCGAGCGCGGACACAGACTGGTGGCGGACGATTTGATAAGGATCCGCAGACGCAGAAGCCTTCTCATAGGCGAGGGAGCTGAGCAGCGCCCGGCCTTTCAGCATCATATGGAGATACGCGGACTCGGAATAATCAATCTCTACTCCATATTCGGCATTCGCTCGATAAGGCTTCAGAAAAGGATTGAGGTGATAGTCGAGCTTAAACGCTGGGAGAAGGGGATGGCTGTAGACAGGCTGGGTCTGGAAAGAGAAACGAGGGAGATTCTTGGTGTCAACATACCGTTGCTGACCCTGCCTGTGCTTCCGGGCCGCAACATAGCTATGATATGCGAGGTGATAGCCATGAACCACCTGGTCGTTCTTAGAGGCTATCATCCTATGCAGCTTTTCGACAGCGAACTCAAGAAACTTTTGAGACGCAAGATAAAAACGGCAAAGGAGGTCGAGGAGGACGATGAATAGGCTGATTCATGCCGTCATAATCGGCCACGCTAAGTTTGCGCAGGGAATGCTTTCGGCGGCTGAAAGTATCGTGGGAAGGCAGGAAGGCGTTATAGCGGTATCAAACGAAGGACTCGGCGAGCTAGAGATGGTGAGATCGATTGAAGAGAAGCTGGATTCATACGAGGGTGATTTGTACGTTTTTGTTGACCTCTTCGGAGGCAGCTCGTTCAATGCATGCAGGCAGCTTAAACAGAAACATAAGGGCTGGCGGTTGGTTTCCGGGGTAAACCTTCCTATGCTGGTTACGTATTTAACCTATAGGACAAGACTCAAGGGAAGCCAGCTTTTGTCTAAAACTCTCGAGTCCGGGAAAAGAGGTATGGAAAAGTTTGATTAATAGAGGATACTGACAAGACAATCCAGGAGGCAAAATGAATATACCGACTGTTCGTGGACCTTTGAAGATTGAAACCATACCACGGATGTTCAGGCGTGCGGCTGAAACATATCCCGATCATCCCGCCCTTCTCATGGAGCGCGAAAATTTAAGACAGGAGTTCACGTACAGGGAGCTCCGGGAGAGGGTTGAGTATCTTGCGCGTTCACTTCGCAAACTGGGGTTTAAGCACGGTGATAAGATAGGACTCATTGGAGAAAACTGCCCTGATTGGGAAGCAAGTTATCTTGGTATCCAGTGGGCTGGGTGTACGGTCGTGCCAATAGACAGAATGCTTAAAGCTCCTGAAATACGTCATATCCTTCGCAATTCGGATTCCATGGGTATTATCTCCACCTCCTCGTCCGTAGAAGTGGTAGATGAGGCAATTTCCGAGATAGACAGGAAATTCAAAAAAATAGTAATCGGAAAGGTCTCAAAAGGGTGGCTCTCCCACGAATCTCTTGTAACGGAAGGCTGCGAACTACCCCAGGTAGAACCTCCAATTAATATGGAGGATACTGCGGCTCTTCTCTACACCTCCGGGACGACCGGCCAGGCTAAGGGTGTCATCCTCACGCACCGCAACATTGCATCGAACGTTTCAGGCGCCTACCAGGTGCTCGATTTCAACGAATCGGATATATTCCTATCTGTTCTTCCTCTGCACCACAGTTTTGAGGCGACATGCGGCTTCATTCTACCAATGTGCTGCGGATGCAAAATAGTCTTCTCGCCGAGCTTGAAATCAAAAGAGATACTCGAAACTCTCGCGAAGAACGGCGTCACCCTTATGCTGGGCGTGCCCCTCCTGTTTGAAAAAATCGTAGAAGGGGTTCAGAGAAACGTAAGAGAGGCACCGCCCTTCAAGCGCTTCGTCTTCAACGCCGGAATGAATATCGGAAAGATAGCAAAAGGCATCTCGAAGGCTATGTTCACAAGCGTCCGAAAAACAATGGGCATGGACAAGGTGCGTTACCTCGTATCCGGCGCTGCGGCGCTCGCGCCCTGGGCGTCGAGCTTCATGGAACGCCTCGGCCTGCCGGTTCTTCAGGGCTACGGGCTGACCGAGACATCGCCGGTGATCTCGGTAAACCGCTTCGCCAATCCCGATAATCTCTCGGTAGGTCCGGTAATTCCAGGCTTCGAGATAAAGATAGACGAGCCTGACGCAAACGGCAACGGCGAGATAATGGTTCGCGGAGAGTCGGTCATGAAAGGGTATTACAAGAACGAGGAGGCTACACGCGAGGTTTTATCGAAAGACGGATGGCTTCGCACGGGCGACCTGGGGAGATTGGACCAGCGCGGCTTCCTCTTCATCACCGGACGCGCCAAAAATATGATAGTGACGGCTGCGGGTAAGAACGTTTATCCGGAGGAGGTTGAAGCGGTCGTCGGCCAGAATCCCTACATCTCAGAGATACTCGTAATAGGCTATCACAATGATGCTACCGGACGCGAGGAGGTTCACGCCATTATCGTGCCCAACTTCGAGCTTCTCGATGCCGAGAAACCGGAGATAAGCGAGTCAGAGCTTGAGGAGTTCATGCGCGCTCAGGTTTTCAAGGAATGCGAGAAACTCGCCGACTACAAGCGCATCAAGCACTTCGAGATTCACGAGGAAGAGTTGCCCAAGACCACTACAAAGAAGGTCAAACGGTACCTGTTCGACAAAAAGCCGGTCAAGGTATAGTTGACTGTTGCACTTTTAGGAAGATAATACTTATTGGAGGGTTGTGATGAAAGCGGTGAACTCATGTGTCGGGATATGTTATCATCTCTGAGTTAAGGAGTAGCCATGCTTGACGTACCTCGATATTATCCAGCGCTTGAACTCGAAACAATACCTCGAATGTTCATTAAGGCGGCCGGGAAATTCAAGGATAAGGAACTTTATTTTATGGAGAGAGGGAACACAAAACAGCAATTCAACTACGCCGAAGGGTTGACAAGGGTCAGAAACCTTGCGGCATCCTTAAGGAAAATAGGGGCAAAACCCGACTCCAAAATAGCCGTCATTGGCGACAACTGCCCCGACTGGGAGATTACGTATCTTGCGATTCAATGGGCAGGAGCGACAGTGGTTCCCCTGGACAGGATGCTCAAGATGACGGAGATAAGGCATATTCTTGAAAATTCGGACTCAATTGCCGTTATTGCGACAGCCGAGTACGTCGAAATTGTTGACGAAGCTCTTTCCGGCGTCAAAAGAAAGTTCACGAAAATATCGATATACGAGAATAAGCAGAGCAAGGAATGGCTCCCGTTTGACCGGTTAGTTTCCGAAGGTTCAAAGCTTGATGCTCCCGAGCCGCCGGAGAATCTGGATTCGGTGGCGGCCATACTTTACACGTCAGGCACTACTGGCCAGGCCAAGGGTGTTATGTTGACCCATCGCAACATCGCTTCGAACATATCAGGGCTGTACGAATGCTTCGGGTTTGACTCATCGGATGTTTTCGTCTCTATATTACCCCTCCACCACTCCTTCGAGGCGACATGCGGATTTCTCTGCGCAGTAGTCGTAGGAGCCAAGATAGCTTTCTCGCCAAGCCTAAAGTCGAAGGACATCATAGATACGCTGGGAAAGCACGGAGCGACCATCGTTCTTGGTGTCCCCCTTCTTTACGAAAAGATGGCCGAGGGCGTCATGAGAAACGTCAAGAGTTCATCCGCGCTTAAGCGCCTTGTTTTCAACACAGGCATGGGACTGGGGAAAGTATCCAAAGGTATCTCAAAGGCCATGTTCTCTAGCGTGCGCAAGGCTTTAGGGATGCAGAATGTCCGCTATCTTGTTGCAGGAGGCGCGGCGCTTGTACCCTGGGTAGGCAGCTTTATGGAGCGCCTCGGCTTGCCGATATTCCAGGGTTACGGCATGACAGAAGCGTCACCAGTAATAGCTGTGAGCAGGGGCAAGGTGATGGATATAGCCTCGGTTGGTCCGATGCTCCCGGGCTTCGAGGACGTTAAAATCGACGATCCGGACGAGAACGGAAACGGAGAGATAATGGTAAAGGGCCCCTCGGTCATGAAGGGCTATTACAAGAACCCTGAGGCCACTGCCGCGGTTCTTTCCGAAGACGGCTGGCTTCGCACCGGAGACCTTGGCAAGCTGGACAAGAGGGGATTTCTTTACATTACCGGCCGGGCGAAAAACATGATCGTCACCGCCGCAGGAAAGAATGTGTACCCGGAGGAGATAGAAGCCGTGGTAGGCAAGAATCCATACATATCTGAGATAATCGTTTACGGTCACCGTAATGAAGCCACGGAAAGAGAAGAGATTCACGCCGTAATTGTCCCTAATTACGAACTGATTGATCAGACAAAACCAGGCGTCTCAGAAGAGCAACTCGAGGAAATGATGAAGACTGAGGTTTTCAAGGAATGCGAGAAGCTCGCAGACTACAAGAGAATAAAGCACTTTGAAATTCATGCTGAAGAACTACCCAAAACAACAACCAACAAAGTCAAGCGCTATCTTTTCGCAAAGAAGCCTATTCGCGTGTAGCATTCTTGTTGCCGTTGCGACGCAAGCGCTGGGCAGCGATCTCATCAGATCAGGAGACGTATACGCCCTGGGCGGAGACATGGAAGGCGCAAGCTCCGCTTATGATGTTGCGATGATTGAAAACCCGAAGCTCTCTCTGGATCTTTCCTTTCTTGTCCGCAAAAGCAGAGCGGGCCGCGAATTAGGGGATGTGGAGCTTTCAAAAGCGTTGCTCCGAAGAGCGCAAAGTCTAGCAACATCGGGCAAGGACATAGGCCAAACCAACTGGATTCTTGGCCTTGACGCCTTTTTTGTGAAGGATTATGAATCCGCAAAAAGGTTTTTTGCGCAGGCGTTCATGACCGATCCTGCTCCGCCTTTGGAACTTCTTTATTATTCAGGATGGGCTCTCTATAAAATGGGGAATTACGATGAAGCCTCAAACGCCTTCCATAACCTTGAAGACCTTAACCAGGGTCAGTTCGACCCTGGAGAGCTCAATCTTCTTCAGGCGTCGATAGCGTACCACAAAGCCGACCTTGACGAGGCTCAGAAAAGACTCGCCGATACCGCCGCTTATCCGCGCGATATAAGGAACAGGGAAGAAGCCCTTTATCTGGCGGCTTATGTTTCCTTGAGGATGGACAGTCTGAGTCAATCAACAGGTTACGCCGAGAAGTTCGATGATACCGTAAGGAGCATACTAATAAGGGCAAGACTCGCTCTGGAGAACGGTTCCTTTCCTGAAGCTTGCGAGCTCTACTCAAGACTCGAAAGCCAGGAGGCGCTCTACGGACTTGCAGTATCGCAATATCTCGCTTCAAGAACCAATGAAGCGGAAAAGACCGCCCTTGAATATCTCGACGCATATCCTGGAGGAGCGGAGACGGAACAAACATTCTTATTGCTTGCTATGATTGAAAGGGGCAGGAACCGGTATGACAAGGCAATAGAGTATCTTAATCGCGGACTTTCCATCAACTCGCGAAACCGGCCCAGACTTCTTTACGATCTGGCGGAGATTGAGTATTCTGTAAAGCATTACAGCAAGGCTAACGAGGCTTGCGTTGAGATACTGACAGAGTATCCACTCTACACTGGGAAAGACATGGTAAATCTTCTTCTCGCACGGGGTCTTTTCTACTCCGGTGAGACTGACTCCACAATCAAGGTACTTAACGAACTTGCCAGCTCTACCTCGGATGAGGTTGTTCTCAATGAAATACATTATTATCTTGGCGAGAGCTATTACAGAAAAGGCGATTATTCGAAGTCTGCTGAAGAATTCAAAAACGTAAGCCCAGGCTCGTCATACTTTAAGGCTTTGAAGAGAAGGGGCGAGGTTCTTGCCGCTGCAGGCAGGAACTCCGAATCTGTCGAATCTTTCCTCCTGGCTTACAGCGAAGCGCCGTCACTTGTTGAGAAGGAAAGCGTATTGCTTGCCATAGAGGAGCGCCGTCTTGCTATGGGCAGGTATTCCGACAAGGCGAGCATGCTGAAAAGCTTTCTTGAAAAATATCCCGATGCTTCGATAGCGTCGGGAATTCAGCTTCAGATAGCGCTAGATTATTTCGAAAGGCGCAACTGGACTTTTGCTCTGCATGAGTTCAACAAGGTGCTGGATAAATACCCCGATTCGGACGCGGCCGCGGAAGCCCTTTACTACAAGGCAAGATGCCAGAGAAATCTCGGCAAGACGGATGATGCGCTTAAGACTTACAGTTCTATACCTCCAAGATTTCCATCCTCCGCCGTCGTATCCCGCTCCCAAACCGAGCTCGCCAATATGCTTTTGTCTCTTGGACGTCCTGGAGAAGCGCTTTCAGTTTACAGAGACCTTCTCTCATCCACGAAAAGCTCTTCAGAGAGGGCTTCTTATACCCTTAAAATGGCGGAAATATACTGCGGCATGGGAAACCTTCAAACCGCATCCGATCTTGTAACCGCAGCCCTGACTGAAAACCCTCCTTCAGACGTCGCGAAAAGACTCCTTCTTTTCGGGATGAGGGTGGAGCTATCGAAAGGGAGTATTACATCGGCCGTCAATTATTCGGTGCGGTATAGGAACCGTTTCGGTGAGACGCCTGAGTATCTTCTTGGAAAGGGGGATATTGACAAGGCTTCCGGCAATCTCAAGGACGCTCTTTCTTCGTACAGGGAAGCCGCTTCCAGACTGCCCGAACGATCAGAATCGCGCATCGAAGCCCTTCTCGGAGCGGCTTCTACGGCCGAGCTCCTGGGAGGAGTGGACGAGGCTAAAAGATATCTTGAGCAAGCCGCCATTGAAGTGCAACTCGATCGTCAGCGAGTCGAGATCACCAAAAGACTTCAAACGCTCAAGTAGGGCGGCATAGGGATGTCCGGTTTGAGAATCCAGAAGTTCCTCTCTTCATGGGGAGTGGCTTCCAGGCGAAGGATCGAAGAATGGATTGCAGGCGGAAGGGTGCTACTTAACTCATCGAGGGCGAATCCCGGGGCCACGATTAAGGAGGGCGATGAGCTTGTCGTTCTTGACGCCTGCGGAAAACCGTCTTATCGGGCGACGCTGCGAGGAGTGTACGACGAGAGGAACTGTAAATGGCTTAATAAAGAGTGCGAATACTGGATGGTCAATAAGCCCAGGGGAGTGCTCTCTTCTACGAAAGATCCGCATCACAAGATGATGGTTACCGCACTCGTGGCTTCACCGGCACGATTGTACCCCGTAGGACGTCTCGACAAGGAGAGCGAGGGATTGCTTCTTTTAACCTCGGACGGAAGCCTGGCGCACAAACTTACTCACCCCCGCTTCGGAGTCAGCAAAAAGTATCATGTCACTGTTGACTGGCCTCCCACAAAGGAGACTCTTGCGATCATCGGGAAGGGCGGATTGAAGCTGGAGGACGGTCCAGCTCCGCCCGTATCAATCAAGGAGCTTTCAGCCCGTAGATTCGAACTTGTTTTACGCGAGGGCAGGAAGAGGGAGATTCGAAGGATATTTGAAGCGCTCGGTCACAAGGTGATAAGCCTTGTAAGGGTTGCCTTCGGCCCGCTTGAACTTGGCGGTCTTCCTACGGGCAAGGCGCGAAAATTGACCTTGGAGGAGATAGAAACGCTGAAGAGATCTTGCACCGGCAATCACCACTCGCTCGAAAAAAGGGTAAGAGACAAGGAAAGACGCCGGCCCGAAGGTAAAACACCAGGCCAGATTTGGGGCCGTGAATCCAGCAAGTCGTCCGCACGAAGAACCACCCGGAAAGGCTCCCGCTCATAAAACAAACCCGCGTCTAATTCCACCGATGGTCCAATTTCCTCGAACGCGCATACCCGGGGTCCCGAGGTTTTTATTATTCCGAAACCCCCAATACTATTGAACCTTACTGTCAAGGAATCGGATAAAAGCCACGGCGGAGTCCAGACGGTTCCGTCCTGGTATAGATTGATCCTGACGATTCCGGTGCTGGAGACGTTTTCGCGTTCTAGCTTTGTTCTTGCTTCAACACCTGCAAGGGTATAAGGAACAAGCGTCAGTAAGGGATAAGGCATTGTACCGTCCCTCTGCCAGAAGAATCCTTCGCCCCTTGAAACAAAACCCTCTATCTCCACGCCTCTGTATCCGAGAATCAGGCCCAGGCGATCCTCGAGGAGCCTCGATTTTGCAGCATCGGAAATCCCTGCATTAACAGGATTCAAAAGAAAGGTGTCGAGTATGACCGGTGTTGCGTATTTGTACCTGCCGTCCAAGCCAAGAGTGAAATTTCCAATGACCGCTATGAGATTCAGCCCCGCTCCTGCACCAAGAGGGTTCTTTTCGCTCGTCAAAACCCTCGCCTGAAGATTAGGAGTCAGCAGAATAAAACCCAGCTGGTACTGCATAAATCCGTCAACGTAAGTTTCAAAGCTTCCTTGCCGTATAAAAGTCGCGTTTTTGATAAGCGCTTTCGCCCAGGACTTATCCAGGAAAAACCTCGCATTGAGTGCGTATCCCGAAATATCATCCTTGTTCATGGTCGACTCATACCTCTGCAATTCAAATCCGGCAAGCGTATTCGTATGATGCCAGAATCCGAAAAGGATTGCATCGGAAAAGAACTTCTCTTCGGCTGATGAATAGCTTCGCGCATCGACGCTTGCGCCTGTCTGGAACTTGCCTATAACACCTTTAAGAGCTCCCTTCAACATTCTTTCGACGCCCTCATAGTAGTCATTTCGTTCGTGGAGAGACAGATAAGCCCTGTAGGATACTAGTCCGCCGTCCTGCCTCGCCGCTATGTCCAGACCGAAAGGGCTTCCTAAGTCGATACCTACGCCAATTGTATCATTCTCTAAAGGAATAACCAGAGGTTTGTCCGTCGGCGGTTCCAGATCTAAAGGAGGCGGAAACTCAGGCAGTATCGGTTGAGAAAAAGCAAGGAGGAAGAAGATCGCGGTACTCACAGAGGTAAGTTCTTTCTATAGGGAGGTCTGGCGACGCCTTCTTCGGTAATAATCGCAGTAATGAGCTCGGCCGGTGTGACATCGAACGCCGGATTGAAAGCCTTAGCGCCGCGGGGCGCCGAGCGGCATGAATTGAACTCGGCAACTTCGGAAGCGTCCCGGATCTCTATTGGTATCTCTGCACCCTTTCTAGCGCCTGCATCAACGGTAGATGTGGGAGCCACGACGTAGAAAGGAACCCCAAAGCTCCGGCAGAGTATGGCTAGTCCATAAGTTCCGACCTTGTTTGCGGTATCCCCGTTTTTCGCTATCCTGTCGGCCCCGACAAAACATGCTTCGATGGAATTCAACACGCTTGCAAGCGCCGATTCCGTGACGAGGATGTGCGGTATCTTCCACTGCGTCAATTCCCAGGATGTTAGTCGAGCGCCCTGAAGCAACGGCCTGGTTTCAGGAACTACTACATCTATCTTCTTTCCTTCAAGATGCGCCTTGATAAGCACACCAAGGGCGGTTCCCAATCCAGGGCAGGCAAGCATGCCGGTATTGCAGTAAGTCGTAATCCTGGCTCCTTTCCCTACCAAACCCTGAGCATGCTCAACCATTGCGTACGAACGCTCTTCTTCTTCTTTCCATATGTTCAGGGCTTTTGTGACTATTGCGTTGCAGGACGAGTCTTCATTTATGACCTTTTTAATCTCGCGGAGAACATTGAAGAGATTGACTGCCGTGGGCCTCGTCGAAGCAAGCTTTTCTGCGGATTTGAGAAGAATTTTTTTTGAAGCGCCTGAACGGGCGGCATGCGCCAGAGCCAAAGCCGCGCAAACGCCTATGAGAGGTGCCCCTCTCACGGCGAGACTTTTTATTGCAATGCATGCAGATTCGATATCAGAAAGTTCCAGATATTTTTTTTTGTGCGGAAGAAGACGCTGGTCGAGAACCCAGAATTTCCTATATCCCCATTTTATCGCCTCGTAAGGGGGATTTAAAAGGTAAGGGGGGCGCGAACGCCCCCCTTTGTTGTAAGACATTTATGCAACAGCGTCACGAAGAGCTTTGCCAGGCTTGAAGACGGGGCGCTTGCCGGCTTTGATTTTGATCTCTTCGCCGGTACGGGGGTTGCGACCCTTGCGAGCCTTGGTGCGGCGAACCATGAAGGTTCCAAAACCTACAAGAGGAACTCTCTGTCCCTTCTTGAGAGCCTTGGTTATCTCGCCTACCATTGTGCTTACGGCGGTTGTAGCCGCTTTCTTCGTGATTTTCGCATCGCTGGCGATTTTGTCTATTAATTCGGCCTTTGTCATATGTGCACCTCCTTAACAAAGGTTCCAGAGATTATAGGAAAATCGCGGGTTTTGTCAAGTCCCAGCGCGCTGATCAAATCAATTCAAGAACTTGCTGATTTCCTTGCAAAGCGTTCCGAGGGGCGCTTTTATAGCTTCCCTAGTCTTGCGGTATACTTCCAGGGGCCTACCTATAGGGTCGTCAATCTGACGACCGCGAGGCCAGGGCTCCGGAAATCCCGACAGGAGAAAGGTTTTCGAGGCTTCTTCCGGATGCGCTCGCCTTATGCGCAAAAGATGCGCGCGAGTCATTACAAGAATAACGTCAGCCCGTGAGACCATTTCCGGCGATAGTCTTCGGGAACGATGTGAATCAAGAGATATTGAGTACTCCCGCATCACCTCGATGGATTGTGAGGATGCCGTCTCGCCGTCAGCCGCGGATAAACCTGCGCTCTCTGATTCTACTCTGTCTTCCCTGCACAACGAGGAAAACATCGCCTGGGCCATTGGCGAACGGCAGGTGTTGCCGCCGCATACAAAAAGCACCCTCATAGCCTCAGGCGCAGGAAGATAAGGCGTGGCATTGAGTCTTCTGGCTATTGTCCATATAGATGCTGCACCTTTGCGGAGAATTCGAGGCCTTTCGCTCGTTAAATCGACAACGGTCGAAGCCATATTCAGCGGGGCGCCGGACATTTCATATGCGCCTATCAAATGCGCGACTCGCTCCATGTCATGCGAGATGCTACCGGCTTCCGGAGTACCCTCGCCTGAAAGATTGGCCGATGTGGCGAGAAGAGGGCCTGTCCTGCGTATCAGCGCCCTCAGGGACGCGTCCATCGGAAGCCTCACCCCTATGGTTCCCTCGCTTTCATTTCTTGAAGGAAAGATGAGGGTCACCTTGCCCGGAAGAAGCCTTTGCATTGCAAGCTCCTGGACTTGGTTGGTGATAAGTACCCTTTCTGATATCTGCTTTCGCGAACCGAACATCCGCGCAATGGGTTTTGCGCCGGAGCGGCCTTTGATTGACTTAAGCAGTTCGCAAGCCTCCGGGGTGTCGATTGCGAAAAGACCAGCGACCGTATCCGTCGGCATTATTACAGCCTCGCCTTTCCTCAGAAGCTCATAGGCTTCATCTATGTTCTTCTGGCTCAACATGGACTATCACGTCTTTTATTGTTTGTTCGCGCTCCATCAACCTTAAGCGGACTTGCTCGGCAATATCATGGCCTTTCTTGACCGTAAGGTTCCCGTTAACCGAAACGGTTATCTCAAGAAAAAAATACGTACCCACCGGATGCGCTCTTAGGCCGTATACTTTCCTTACCTCTTTAACGGCCGAAAGAGCCTCCTCTACCTTTGCAAAAAACTTGTCCTCTGGTCTTGTTTCGATGAGAACGTGTATGTTCTCTTTGATGAGGCGTATTCCGGTCCAGATGATGAAACTGCCTACTATGGCGGCGCCCACTGGATCAAAGAATTTGATGCCGATTCTTGCGAGGAATATGCTGACGACGGCTGCCGATGTTGCCATGATATCGGAACGGTGGTCGGCAGCTTGTACTGAGACGGCCGGCGAACGAAAACGTTTGGCGACCGAGGTGGCATATATATAGAGGAATAGCTTTGAGGCTATGGTTACTCCTTCGGCAATCAGGGCAAGCATTCCGGGCGCCTCGAGTGCCGGATTTATAGCGCTTCTTATGCCGTCGTAGATTATAACCCCGCCGGTCGCAACTATGATGAGCGCGGCTATAAAGGCAACAAGAACCTCTATGTTGCCGTGCCCGTAAGGATGATCTTTGTCCGCAGGCTTGGAAGCCCAGCGGAAGGAGAGAAGTATCATTACGGAAAAGAAAATATCGAGGGTTGAATTGATGCCGTCGGCTACAAGCGCTCGCGAGTGCGCAAGGAAGCCCACGGAAAGCTTCATGGCCATCAGGGCAACGTTCGCTACCGTGCTTATTACAAGAACGGCTTTTGCTTTCTTCTCGCTCATATTGTTTATTGGGCGCTATCTATAATGTCCTTGATTCTCCTGCAAAACCTCGCCGCGTTAGATGCGCCCGCTTTCCCCACACTCATAGCCGCAACAGGAACGCCCTTCGGCATCTGGACTATCGAGAGAAGCGCGTCCCATCCGGATAGAGGCGATGTATCCAGAGGCACGCCGATAACAGGCAAGGATGTATAAGCGGCTAAAACGCCGGGCAGCGCCGCGGCGTAGCCTGCAAGGGCGATGATTACTGAAAACCCTCTGTCCTGGGCCGCTTTAGCAAACTCGGCTACTTCCTCTGGCTGGCGGTGCGCGGAGAGATAATGTGTATCGTAAGGGATTCCAGCTTCTTCGAGTTCGACCTCAGCGAGCTTCACATACTCCTCATCGCTTTTGGAACCTGCTACAATCGCTACTTTAAAAGGACTCATCAAGCCTCCTTATGCCTTTGTCGCCAATGTCGCGGCGAAAGTAAATGCCGTCGAAGGATATTCTGCCCTCAAGGAGCGGGGCATAAACCTTCTCTTTGGCTTCCCGGACACTGCCTGAGAAGCCAGTGACGCCAAGGACTCTTCCGCCGGATGTAATTGTTTCACCATAGGACTGAGAAGTGCCTGCATGGAAGACGGCAAAATCCCTGTCTTCCTTAACGTCGAGTCGTATCCGGTCGCCCTTCTTGTATGCGCCAGGATAACCGCTCGCTGCGGCAACCACGCATAATGAGCAGCCCTTTCTGACTTTTACAGGACGGCTTTCTCCCAGATTTCCGTTTGCTGTATCTACGAGTAGGGGGACTATGTCTTCATCCATAAGCATCATCAAGGGCTGAGTCTCAGGGTCGCCGAACCGGCAGTTGAACTCAAGAACCTTCGGCCCGTCCTTCGTGAGCATGAGACCGAAATAAAGCACCCCGCGATACTGAATGCCTTCTTCTTTCAAGGCCTTAAGAGTCGGAGCGATGATTCTTTGTTCTATATCGATGAGAACGTCTGAATCCGCGACAGGCGCCGGAGCGTACGCTCCCATTCCGCCTGTGTTAGGTCCACGGTCATTGTCGAATATCCGCTTGTGGTCCTGCGCAGGCGGGAAAGTTACGCTGTGGTCGCCGTCGGTCAGAACAAGGACGGAAATCTCCTCCCCTTCCAATAGCTCCTCTACAACGATATTTGAGCCGGATTCGCCGTAAACCTTTTCGACCATCATCTCTTCCGCTGCTCGAAGCGCCTCTTCACGGCTATGGCATACCGCAACACCCTTGCCAAGAGCGGGTCCCGAAGCCTTAACGACAAGGAACCCGTCGCTAGCCTTGATGTATGCCTTCGCATCTTGAGCCGAATCGAACTTCACGTACCGGGCCGTAGGCACTCCATATCGAGCCATGAACCCCTTTGCGAAAGTCTTTTCCTTCTCGAGCATTGCAGCCTTTTTAGATGGTCCGAAAACGAGAAACCCTTTATCGGTTAGCGCGTCGGATACGCCTGCATAAAGAGGCGCCTCAGGCCCTACGACAATGAGGTCGGGCTTCTGCGTTTCAGCGAGAGAAAGCACTGCCTGAGCGTCCGATGGGTCAATCTTGATGTTGGTTCCCAGCCTGGATGTTCCTGCATTGCCAGGAAGAAAAAAAATGTCTTTTACCTTTTTTGATTGGGCAAGCTTCCAACCAAGGGCGTGTTCCCTTCCGCCTGAGCCGAGCACAAAGACCTTCATGCTTAGAATATATCGCTTATGACCCGGAAGTCAATCTAATCGCTGAGTTCAAAGAGTGATGTCTGCCAGTAGTGCTTGCCGGTTCCGCCGTCAAGCCTCTCCGTGTATCTCGTTTGTCTGACTGCGCCCTTTCCCTTAATACGTTCAATCCTGATGCTGTCATAGAACGACCCTTCCCTTGAGCCTTCCACGTAAGAAATCAGAAGCGTGTCACTAATATACGTCACATTGTAAGAGGATTTATGCCAGGTCGAGAATGCCTTTGAACCGGAATCGGGATAAAGCATGGACATAAAATAAACGAGTGAGAACAAGGAATCGTCTTTGACGGATGCGGTATCTCCAATATCCCAGAAGGTATCCGATAGGACCCAGTACAAACGTCCTTTATCTGTAAAAGTATCCTTGACGGAGATGGTGAGAGTCTCGGTCTGCAATACAGAAGTGTCGTATACTGGACCCGGCATAATCAGCTCTCCTGCCGCGTATGAATATTCATAAGCAAAGCCCATCCCAAGCTCGAAGGGAAAGTAGGTTTCTATAAGCCTGTAGCCAACGATGCGTCTGGTTTTTGAGGGAGCGCTTGCTGGCTGACCGGCGGAGAACGCCTGAACGCGCCAGTAATACGTAGCGGGAGAAAGACTGTCCGGAAGCGACAGGGAGGTTGACGAGATTGACGTATCGATAAGGATTTCGCGAAAATCGGCGTAGCGCGACAGGGAAAAGCTGTAGGACTGGGCTCCGGGATAAGGTTTCCAGCTGAATATAGGAACATTTGTGCTGTCGGGCGGCGCCGGCGTGAGGATTTGGATTCCTTCTTTGGTTATGAATTCAGCCGGAGCACTTGGAGCGCTTTCATCGCCCTGAGCGCTCCTTGCGCTTACCCTCCAGTAGTACTTAGATCCCAGTTCGAGCGTATCGGCTAACACGAAGGTCGTATCGCTGAAGACGACTGTATCAATCGCTTCATTGAAATTCTGGCTCTTGGATATCTCGATGCGGTACGACCTCGCATCGGCGACCGATTCCCAAACGAATTCGGGAGTCGGGGAGAAAACGACCGCCCCCCCTTTTGGAGAGACCGGAACCGGCGCAACTAAGGTGGAGCAGCTTAGAGCGATGAGCGAAATAGACGTCAGTATCTTGGTTATTCGGAATAATTTCACACTTACCTCCATAAGCTTATAGCATAGTGAAGGAATCCCTCGTGTCAAGCATGATTCTTTATTCCTCAAGAAGGCCTTCGAGCTGTTCCTGAAGCCTTTCGAGTTCAAGCCTCAGGGCCCGGTGCCTGGACGTAACCTCTACCAGCCTGTTCTTATCGGAGTAAAGCTTTTGCTCGCTCATCTCCTTTTCGAGATTCTTTATCTCCTTCTCTCTTGATTCAATCTCGGCAAACGTGCGATTTACCTCCTCCTCACGCATCCTTGCTTCCTTTGCCCTTGTTTTCTTATCGAGGGATTCCCTGGGCTCAGGCAGTTTCTTTCCTGATTCCTTTTTTGGCTCCTTAGACGCCTTCTTTACGGGTTGCGGCGACGGTGTTCTTGCGGAGGAGGCCTTTTCGTTCTCTCTCCAGTGCTCGAACTCGGTCCAGTTCCCGAGATGGAGTCTTGCCCTGCCCTGACCTATCTCGACGACCTTGTTTGCGATGCGGTCGATGAGAAAGCGGTCGTGCGAGGAGAAAACTACCGTTCCGGGGTACTGGCGCACAGCATCCTCTAGCACGTCGCGCGAGGCAAGATCGAGATGGTTGGTGGGCTCGTCCAGCAGGAGGAGGTTGGACGGCGAGAGAAGGATGCGCGCGAGGGCGAGCCGTGACTTTTCGCCGCCGGAGAGCACGGCCACCTTCTTTTCCGTATCGTCTCCCGAGAAGAGGAACGCGCCTGCAAGACCCCGCAGAACCGGCGTTGTTTCCCAAGGCGCTGCGTCCTCGAGCTCCTCAAGCACCGTTTTTGAGGGATCAAGCCGCTCCTCCACTATCTGGGTGTAGAAGGCTGACTGAAGCTTTGAGGAGCGCCAGACCTCTCCCGAAGAAGCGTCGAGTTCGCCCGCGATTATTCGCAAAAGCGTGGTCTTTCCCTCGCCGTTCGCGCCCACGAGTGCGATACGGTCCCCGGGTTCCACAGCAAGATTGACGTCTGCGAACACCTCGTGTTCGCCGAATCTCTTTGACACTCCTTCGAGAGCCATCACCCTTCCTGAGATTTTTTCCGACTGAGGGAAGCGGATGGATATAGTCTTCTGGTTTCCGGGCAGCTCCTCTACATCAGGAAGACGCTCAAGCATCTTCTTGCGGCTGCGAACGAGCGCGGCCTTCTTTGGATAACCCCTGAACTTGTCGATAAAGCGTTGAAGGTGTTCGCGGGTTTCGGAGACCTTCTCGCGCTGGCGTTCGACCTGCTCGCGGTAAAACTCCTTCTGTCCCGTGAATGCCGAGTAGTTCCCTTTGTAGGAGGTTATCCTGCGGTTGAAGACGTCCCATATGTTGTCGACGACGCGGTCGAGAAAGAAACGGTCGTGAGAGCTTATAACGAGAGCGCCCCGAAAACCCTTGATGAACTCCTCCAGCCACTCTATTGACGGCAGATCGAGGTGATTGGTTGGCTCGTCGAGCAAGAGCAGGTCGGGCTCTTCCAAAAGCATCCGCGCAAGGGCGATGCGCATCTGGTAGCCGCCGGAGAACTCGCGGCATGGACGGTTGAAGTCATTCTTGTGGAATCCGAGTCCTTCGAGTATCTCTTCGGTGCGGGATTCGAATGTGTAGCCGTCCTGCGCGTACTCTTCCTGCAGACGGCTGTAGCGCGAAAGAATCTTTTCAAGCTCCCTTGGCGCAAGCGATGTATCCTGCATCTTAGCCTCGAGTTCGTGCATCGCAAGCCTGATTTCATGTATGTGATCGAATGCCTTGACGGCCTCGTCGAATACGCTCTCAGAACCGAGTACGACCTCCTCCTGAGGCAAGTATCCGATTCTCAGGTTTTTGGGCATCTCTATAGAGCCTTCGTCCGGGGAACGCTCGCCTACGAGAAGCCGGAACAAAGTGGTCTTTCCTGTACCGTTTGCTCCGACAAGACCTATGCGTGCGCGTTCCCCTATGACGAGGTTGGCCTCGGAGAATAACGCCCGCGCCCCGAACCAGACGCCTGCATCCTTTAAAAGTATCATGCGTTTTTCCTCTATCCGTTTCTTGCGAGCTTGCCTTTTCGCTTGGCCCATCTCTCGGCGGTGTTGAAGATTAAAAAGCCGAGAGGGATCAGTACGGCTCCTATACCGGCCAGAAGACCGATTGCGGGGCCGAGTTCCCTGAAGGAGGCTCCTTCAAGAAGCGCCGCTCTAATCGCCTTCAGCGTGTATGTTGCGGGCGATATGACCGAGAGCGGCTGAAGCCAGCGCGGCAGCACATCAACCTCGTAGTATACTCCGGATACGAGAAGTATCAAAGCCTGGAATATGTGCGAGGCCTGCGCGCCGCGTTCGGTCGATAGCAGAGGAAGGATTGCGGCGATGAGTCCCATGCCGATGAACGAGAGGCCGGATACGAGGAGCACGACGAGAGCTCCGAGTATGTTGGCGTTCTTGAGCGATAGTCCGAGAAAGAGTACGATTGCTCCGAGAAGAAGCACGGAGCGCAGGACACCATAGACTACGGCATAGAAGCAGTTTCCGAGGAGGTATGTGAGCCGGTGCATGGGCGCCATGAAGCTGTACTCGATTGTACCTTCCCAGCGCTCCCACTGAACCTGTTCGGCAAGCTCGTGGAACAGAAGGGACAGGAAACCCCATATGAGGGCGCCTATCACGAGATACATCACGTACTCCTTGCCCATCTTTACGCCGATGAAGCCGATGCATAGCGAGTTGACGATGGAGTAGAACACGAATACCGTCTCCCACGCTATGTAGCGCTTGATGAGCATGAAGTTGCGCTCAATCATCGCAAGGAACCGCAGCCTCATGCGCGGGGTTGACCCGCGGGGCACCATCGGCTCGAAGGTGCCGGGAGGGGACGCGGACGTTTGGAATATGGATTGTTTCATTTTTTTCTCCTTTCTATAAAGGTTTATCGGTTTAGAGTCTATCGCACTTCAAGGCGCCTGAGGATACAGACTTGCCGATGGTCCTAGCTCGTCTTTCTTGTTCGCGGGCGCTTTCTTTAAACTGCTTGCGATTCCCGAGGATTTTGCCAAGCAGTTCCTTCATATGCTCTTCATCTCCGCTAAGCAGGCTCAGTATTTGCGCAATACCGGGAACCGTTGGTCCTGCGCTTGCGAAACCCGCCTGATCGCGGGCGTAATGTGGCGTCATTTTTCTCCTTTCTACGTTTTCATTGCGGCTTTACGACTGCCGCCAGCGACGATTATTTTTTCTCCTCTTCGATGTCATCGTCGCTGTCTTCGACCCACTCCTTGTGGGTGAGTTCAAGGAAGACGTCCTCAAGGGTCGCGTGGTTGGAGCCTCTGCGAACAGAGACTATCTCCTTAAGACCTGCCGGAGTGTCGAGCGCCACGATTCGTCCCTTGTCTATGATAGCGACTCTATCGCACAGGGCTTCAGCCTCGGCCATGTCGTGCGTGGTCAGGAAGATCGTCAAGTCCGTCTCTTTTCTTAGCTTCTGTACGTACGACTCAACCTCGCGCTTCGAACGAGGATCAAGGCCTGTCGTCGGCTCGTCCAGAAGAAGCACCCGCGGACGGTTTATTAGCGCTCGAGCAACAGCTACCTTCTGCTGCATCCCGCGGGATAAATCCTCCATCGGATCCGTGAAACGCTTCTCAGGGAACCCCATCTCGCTCAAGGCTTCAAGCGCCCGTTCCTTCGCCAGCTTGACGGGCACCCCGTAGAGCCTTGCCGAGTACCTAAGGTTCTCCCATGCCGAGAGCTTCTTGAAGAACGCGGCGTCCACAGACACCCGGCTAATGAGCTCGCGCACGGGGTAGGGCTTTGCGACCACGTCTAAGCCGCATACGAGCGCCTCTCCCTTGTCAGGATAGAGAAGGGTCGAGAGTATGCGAATGAGGGTCGACTTGCCTGACCCGTTCGGACCTATGAGTCCGAAACACTCGCCGGGACGTATGTCGAAGTTGATATCGATAAGGGCCGTTACCGGTTTCTTCCTTTTTATTATGCCGTCCACGTAGGTCTTTGAGATCCTCTGACAGCTTATTATCGGTTGCAAGTGCACCTCCGAATATCGAATGAAGGCTACTTTGACCTTTTCATTCAGGTTAAGTTGTTTTCCGAGCGCGCCGAGCACAAATCGTCGCGCTCGCCTCAAGTACCGCTCTGGCGAGACTTGAGGCTTAAAGCAAAAACCCCGGATTTCCCGGGGTTTTTGCGGTGTTATAAAGAGAACCCCGGGCTTGGATGCCCGGGGTTAAATTCTACAGATCTTGTAGGATTAGACTACGGGCACCCGATGGATACCTCAAGAGTAAACACGATTGCGGGAATCGTGCCCCATTGGTTGCAGTCTAATTTAAAGATCATTTTTTATCCTCCAAAAGTAAAAATTCCAACAATCAATTATACAGATTTTGAAACGCTTGTCAAGCCCTTAAATCACAATTTATAGGCATTAATGCGTTATGTCTCTGACTATAGTCAGGTTTTGTTGAGCGTTTGTCCACGTTGGATAACGGCAAAGATACTTGACATTTTTTAAAAATGGAGCATAGTAAGTGCAGATTAGAAAATTTTACGATTATTTATGGAGGACGCATGAAATTTTTACTAGTCTTTCTTTCACTTGCCGCATCCGTTTTCGGACAATACAGAATGGGAAAGCCTGACCTTATGATAAAACTGGACGAGGATACCCTTTATCTAGGCGACAACGTTTACAACGACAACGCCAACCGTCAGACGGAGTACGATACTGTTCCGACAACGGTAAAGGCGATTTTCTATATCAGGGTTCAGAACGACGCCGACTACCAGGAGATGAAAGACAACATACTGGTCAAAGGAACCAAGGAGGACTCAGGCTGGACCGTTAAGTATTTCGACTCCCACATAGGCGGAGCCGATATTACGGTGGACATCACAGGAACCGGCTGGTCAACAGGGCTCCTTTCCAAGGGTTCTTTCCAGAACATGAGAGCGGAGGTTACCCCTCCAGCGGATGCGCCGCAGGGAAGCGAATTCATTGTGGCGCTGACCGGCAAATCGAATAACGAGCCTGACAGGATAGACGTTGTAAAGGCCATAACGACCGTTTCAGGAGTGGCGGTCAAGGAGACAAAAATACCAACCGGACTCTATATTCTGGCAACGAACACATCTGCACCTTCGGTTCAGGTTTCCTACGGTATTCCTTCCCAAAGCAATGTAAGCGTTGTAGTTTACGACGTAACCGGCAGTGCGGTAAGAACCCTTCTTTCAGGCTCCTGCATGGCTGGAACTTACTCGCTCGAGTGGAACGGTAAGAACGAGGAGGCTAAGGACGTTCCGGCAGGCGTGTACTTCGTTAGGCTTATCTCGGATTCCGGCTCGGCAACCGCAAGGCTCGTGCTCGTGAGATAGCCCCGCCCGCAACACGCCGACCTGAACACGCACGCCCTACAGGATTGGGGGTTTGGATAATAGGGCGGAAGCGGATGTCATTGCGGGGAAGCATCGCGCGGCAGAAGCCTCCGAAGTGCGAACATAGCGAGCTATCGCATAGCGCCGCGTGAATGAGACCCTCACGTCGCATAACCTTTACGCTTGTCGAACGAAGTTCGACCCCTGCGGCTTCCAGCCGCTGCCTCCGGGTGACAGCTCAGTTGTCATTCTAAGGACGCGTCAAGCGTCCGTGAGTCCGAAGGGCGACTATTCTCCGAAGAGAATTTCGCTTGCAGAACAATCTCCTGCAACGCTTGACAATGTAAGAGCACTGTATATTATGTCTTATGGGTGACTGGCGCAACCAGCTTTACTTCGGCGACAACCTCGACGTTTTGCGAAACAAGATTTCCGATGAATCCGTTGACCTCATTTACCTCGACCCGCCGTTCAACTCGAAGGCCGACTACAACGTGCTGTTCAAGGAGGTTGACGGTACGCCTTCAGCGGCGCAGATTCACGCGTTTACCGATTTCTGGCACTGGGACGAGGTTGCGGCGCGCACGTTTCACGAGCTTGTGGAGAGCGGCGATGCGCCGCCCGCCTTGGTTGAGTTGTTGCAGGGTTTTGCGCGGTTCCTTGGTCACAACGACATGCTGGCGTATCTGGTGATGATGGCTCCAAGACTGGTCGAGTTGAGACGTGTCTTAAAGCCGACAGGAAGCATCTACCTGCACTGCGACCCCACGGCTGGTCGTTATCTCAATGTCCTTATGGATGCCATCTTTGGAAATAAGAATTTTCGCAACGAAATTATTTGGCATTACAAGAGATGGCCTGCAAAACAAAAAAATTTCCAGAGGATGCACGATACGCTCCTGTTTTACTCAAAAACTTACAGTCAAAATACTTTCAATATTGTCTTAGAAGATTTGTCACCTGGGACATTAAAAAGGTGGCGAGGGAAGAAAAGTAAGGTAGAGTTTGAAGGCGATGTAAGACTTGTCACTAAGATGACTGATGAAGATTCTCCAGGTCGTCCAGCGGATGATGTATGGGACATACCTGTTGTTAATTCTCAAGCAAGGGAACGACTTGGATACCCGACCCAAAAACCTCAAGAACTACTTGAACGCATCGTGCAGGCATCCTCCAACGAAGGCGACGTTGTACTTGACCCGTTCTGCGGGTGTGGAACCACAATTGCCGCCGCGCAGGCGCTGGGCCGCCGCTGGATTGGCATTGACGTTACCTACCTTGCCATAAACCTCATCAAGAACCGGCTCGCCGACCACTTTGCAGACGAAGTGTCCTACGAGGTGCACGGCATACCTATGGACTGGGAGTCTGCCCGAGAGCTAGCCCAACGAACTGACATGCCGCGCAAGGAGTTCGAGATTTGGGCGCTCTCGCTCGTCTCCGCCCGACCCAAGGGTGATCTGACTCGCAAGGGGGGAGGGGATAAGGGCATTGACGGCGTCCGCTACTTTATTGACGGAAAGGAACGCTCGCCCCACGCGGTCATCGTTCAGGTCAAGAGCGACGCAAAGCCGAAGACCGCCTACGTCCGCGACCTCGTAGGCACAATGGAGCGAGAGAAGGCCGTAATGGGCGCGCTCATCCTGCTCTACCCGCCGACCGACCGCTCGGAGATTAAGGCTGAGGCGGCGTCGGCAGGGTTCTTCCACTCGCAGATAATGAACAAGGACTACCCCAGGGTTCAGGCGCTTACGGTCGAGGGTTTGCTCAACCGCACCGAGCGGCTCGAACTGCCGCAGGTTGCGCCGGACGACATCACCTTCAAGAAGGCCGAAAAGATTCCCAAGGACAAGAACAAGCAGAAGACGCTTGACGTTTGATTCCCCTCACCCCAGCCCCTCCCCCAAAGGGGGAGGAGGCAATTTTCCTCTCCCTGTGGGAGAGGAGTAGAGGTGATGGTGAAGTTAGAAAAGATTACAAAGACAAAAAAGAAGCAAGCGACCGAAGCAATCGCCTAAGACCCCACCTTGTGCTTCCTTGAAGCGAAATCCTCACCCCACAAGGGGGGGAGGGGGATATCAGAGGCATTCACTCCGTGAATAGATTGCTTCGTTTTCCCGGGGAAAGCCTCGCAAAG
>JAAYVC010000012.1 GCA_012517375.1 bacterium
CCGACATTTCTACCATAGTCCATTTCAGACAACGCTTGCCGCATCTCAATTATACGCCCATCTAATCCGACATTTCTACCATAGTCCATTTCAGACTACCCGAATTTACATAATGTTTCCGAATTTTCAGACCGACATTTCTACCATAGTCCATTTCAGACAAGCATTCCCATAGGAACGTTCGACGGCGCAAAAGGCCGACATTTCTACCATAGTCCATTTCAGACCAATGCCTTTCGTCGAGCCTCGCGTGCGCGGATATATCCGACATTTCTACCATAGTCCATTTCAGACTTTCTCCACAATTCATACATCTTTACTTTATCGGGACCGACATTTCTACCATAGTCCATTTCAGACGCGCAGCTCCACGATTATTGCAGAAAGAATCTTAAAACCGACATTTCTACCATAGTCCATTTCAGACTCACCGATGGCGACCCAGCCAAGAACCCTTCCGAACCGACATTTCTACCATAGTCCATTTCAGACATCCGAAGCTGAAATAAAAAGACTTGAAGAAAAATGCCGACATTTCTACCATAGTCCATTTCAGACTGTTGCCGATGACGAATCTTTTGTCTCGTCCTGGGGGACCGACATTTCTACCATAGTCCATTTCAGACTCCAGAACGCCTTGACCAAGGTGTTTAACGCAATATTCACCGACATTTCTACCATAGTCCATTTCAGACCGCTCCATTTCGAGTGCCCGAAAGGATGATTGGCACCGACATTTCTACCATAGTCCATTTCAGACGTGAACATATTGGCTTCGTTTTCCTCGTCGGTCAGCCGACATTTCTACCATAGTCCATTTCAGACCGCCGGAATAGGTGATCTTTCCGGTCGAGAGGAGCTCCGACATTTCTACCATAGTCCATTTCAGACGCCCATGAGAGCCTGAGCGCACAGCCATTCGATTGTGCCGACATTTCTACCATAGTCCATTTCAGACATCAAAGACCTCCCAGGTTATTACCCTTCTATCAAGGACCGACATTTCTACCATAGTCCATTTCAGACAACCGTCCCGATGATTCGCGCGAGCGCGTATGGGTCCGACATTTCTACCATAGTCCATTTCAGACGTGGTTCGATATCCCGCGTCTCATCAAAGACCTTAACCGACATTTCTACCATAGTCCATTTCAGACACTCAAGAGCAAATAATCAATCCGCATCGGATCGCTGCCGACATTTCTACCATAGTCCATTTCAGACGCAAATCCAAGTTCCGAATCCGTTCGAGTTGCAGAGTACCAAATTCAAATTTTGCAGTCGATGTCCGGTAGCGCAAAATCCCCGGGGGTTCGACTGCACCACTTTCATGCTATGGCAGAATTCTTGTTTCAACCAAGCTGGTTGCTTTCCGGAATTACTCCCAAAAAACAGAGCCGCCTTGTCCACAAGCGTTACTTTCCCTGTGCCTCAGGGTAGTTCAACAGGTTTATGGCCGCATTCAGGTCGCGGTCAATCTCAAGGCCGCAGCTGGAGCAGCGAAAAACCCTTTCAGATAACTTTAACTCATCCTTCTTTGAACCGCATTTGCTGCACGTCCTCGACGACGCGAACCAGCGGTCGGCAACAACGAGTTCCGAGCCGTATATCTTGGTTTTATAATCCAACTGCCTGCGGAACTCGAACATGCCTATATCGCCTATCGCCCGCGCAACCCTGCGGTTTGCAAGCATACCCTTCACGTTCAAATCCTCAATCATTATCGCTTGGTTTTCGCTGCACAATTGAGTCGTCGTCTTGTGAAGGAAATCCTGCCGGATATTGCGAATATCTCGATGCAATCTGGCAAGCTGGTTTCTTGCCCGCTCTCTGTTCGCCGAACCTTTCTTCTTTTTCGTAAGCTGGCGCGACTTTCGCTTGAGTCTGTAGAGCATTGTCTTCAAAGGCTTCGGCGAATCGTAAACAATGCCCTGCTCCGACGTGGTTACGGCGCGCAGCACTCCAAGGTCTATCCCGACTTTTTTATCCGCCGTTCTAGGCTTCGCGTAATCCTTGACCTCCACCTGCACGGCAATAAACCACCTGTCAGCCTCGCGGCTTATAGCCCCGCCCTGAATCTTACCCTCGAATCTAAGAACCTCCCTCATCTTGATTGTCGTCGGTCCCGTTATCTTGCCCCTGCGAAGAAGCAGGCGTTTGCCATTGAATTCCATGCATCTGTTGTGAACGTAAAACGAATCGTGAATCCCCTTCTTTTTGAAGTTAGGAAAGCCGGGCTTCTGGCCTTGTTTGAGCCGCCTGAAAGTATTTGCAAACGCAGCACCAAGGTTTCTGAGAGCACCTGTTGGAATGTGTGAGTCTACTTCTCTTAACCAAAACCATCCTGGATTAAACATGACGGCACGTCGAAGAATTTTTCCTAAAGCCTCTTTACTAGGTTTTGATGTTGTCTTTTTTTGATCTTCTGATAACTCCTTCCAACCCTCGTACCACTTTTTCCATCTATCAAGCCCCCAGTTGTAGACGAACCTTGCGGTTCCGCAAGCCCTGCGGAAGTACGCCTCCTGCTCGGCTGTAGGAGCCAAAGCTATCTTATGACTCAACAGCATATTTGAAATATACGCTCGACTTTTACCTTGTCAAGCCCCTTCTTATCAACGAGTTAAGGCGTAAAAAAAGCGACAGGTTAGGGGTTTCACCCATCCTCCCTGCTATGTCATTCTGAGGAGCGAAGCGACGTGAGAATCTCAATGGCTAGCGGAGTGAGCAATATCAAAGTGTCGAGTTAGTGAGACCCTCACGGTCCAACGCCTTCGGCATTAGACCTCAGGGTGACTGCCAATTGATTTATCATACCCCCTCCCTTCAGCGCTCTTCCAGAACGCAGCCCTCCCCGCCAGGGGAGGAAGCTTCCTTGCTTACACCCTCCCCCCGGTGGGGGAGGATAAAGGTGGGGGGGGCAGAGTAAGGGTGTATTTTGAGCAGCCTCCAAATGTCGTTTTAATATGGTTTATCGAGTTAATAGTTAATATACTTGACAAACCTCAAAAGTTAACTATACTAACCAGTCAGTCGTCTAATGTGACGATGACGTCTTTGGAATTTATAAATATAAAGGTGCAAAAAAGATGACGCAAAGGAAGAGGAAAGTGCTCCTCACAGGAGCTTCGGGTTCAATGGGATTCGAGGCGTTCAAGGAGCTGTGGAAACGCAGGGATCGCTGCGATATTGTTCTGCTTTTGCTCCCGAATAAGCTCGAAAAGAGGCTTTTCAGACCGTATGAGAAGGATGTCGGGATCAGGAGCATCTCCGGGAATGGCGTCGTGCAGTCGGCTGAGGGGGGCTTGAAGATAGTCTGGGGCGATCTGACCGAGTATGAGGACGTGCGGGAAGCGGTGCGCGGTGTTGACCATGTGCTTCATCCTGCGGCGCTCATCTCGCCTGCAGCCGATCACAACCCGGCGCTTGCCCGAAGGGTCAATTACGGAGGGGCCGAGAATCTCATCAAGGCCATAAAGGCGGAGCCTCAAGGCGCTGAGCGCATAACGCTCGTGAGCATAGGTTCTGTAGCGTTCTACGGAGACCGCCTACCCCCTATCGCTCTCATACGCGCTGGCGATCCCTTGATGCCTTCGGTCTTCGATTTTTACGCCATATCAAAGATTGCGGCTGAGCGCGAGGTCGTCGAATCGGGCATCAGGCGCTGGGTCTCGATGAGGCAGACGTATATAGCGATTCCGGACGTGCGCTCACTAATGGACCCGATAATGTTCCATCAGCCTCTTGAACAGCGCATAGAGATGTGTACGGCAAGGGACGCAGGCTACGGACTCGTGCGTACGCTCGACCAGCCGCTTGACTCCGATTTCTGGAGAAGGGTATACAACCAGACCGGCGGCCCGTCTGCAAGATTCGTGTACATGGACTATCTTGAACGCATGATGAAGATTCTCGGGCTCGGCGATTACCGCAAGTTGATGGACCGCAACTGGTTCACATTGAGAAATTTCCACTGCGCATGGTATGCGGACTCTCATATCCTGAACGGCTACCTCGGACATCAGCGCGACTCCTACGAGGACCATCTCAGGCAGGTTGAGGATGCGCTGCCCGGATACATTAAACTGGGCAAGATAGTGCCTAAATCCCTGATAAAGAAATTAGTGATGAGGCCAATGGCCTCCCGCAAGGACGGTCCGCTTTACTGGATAACCCATCCGGACCAGATGCCGAACAGGATTAAGGCGTTTTATTCTTCGGCGGATGAATGGAGCAGGATGGGAGACTGGTCATCAGTCGATGCAGACTCGTGCAGCAATTTAAGGATTCTCGATCACGGATACGACGAAAGCAAATCCGTGGATGATTTAAGCATTGAAGAGCTGAGGAAGGCAGCTGTCTTCAGGGGCGGAGAGTGCCTTTCATCTGAGTATTGCGGCGACAGAAGCGAAAAACTTTCGTGGCGGTGCGCATTCGGGCATGAGTTCGAGGCGAGCGTGGCGCTCGTCCTTCTTGCCGGGCACTGGTGTCCGGAATGCTCTCCGCCACCCTGGGACTACGCGAGGATTGCCCGGAAGAACCCGTTCCTCGCTCAGGCTTACTACAACACGCATTCCCCGGATGAATCACACTGCTATCTTGAAGAAGAATGTCTTAAGGAAGTCTTTTAGATGCTGACCCCGGTTGACAACACCTCAATGAGCATTATACTGACCGGTCAGTCATTGACTGAATGGTCAGTCATTGACTGAATGGTCAGTCAATGTAATTATCAACAAGGATGAAAAGTGACAGGATTATTGCTTGCATTATCCCTTTTTTCTCTAGGTTTAGAGGCGGGCGCAGGCGCCGCCCTTGAGAAGGGGCTCGGAAACGATATCGAGGATTACGACCCCAGGTTATCATTTTGTGCGGAATTAGGGGTCCGGGATATTTTGCCCGGAATCGGCGTAGATTTAGGGTTCCGTCGTTTCGGCGTCGAGAGGACGATTGCTGAGGATACGCTTGAGAAGCTACAGAGATGGGAAGGCTATTTCTTTGATGCATCAGCCGTTTTTGAATCATGGCCTTATCTAGCTGGGCCTATCGGAATAAAGCTCAGGACAGGCGGCTTTTTTACTCCGTGGCGGATGCTTGAAGACGGCAAGGTCGTAGCGATTCCGCCCAAGGATACCCTTTCAGACACCGTATTCATGCGGGCGCAAAACGTCGGGGTCCTTCTGGGCGGCTCTGTCATGTTCAGGCCGTGGAAGTTTCTTCTACTGGATTTGGGCATTAACCATCGCCACATCTTTTCGATGGACGTAGATAAATTCGGCAAGGATGACGTAGATGAACGTTTCATGGAGGTATATCTTGCAGCAAGATTCAGATTCTAACAAGGGTGAACGCATACTCGAAGCGGCAGCCCGCCTGATGCGTCACAAGAGCTTTAAGGAAATATCCATGGATGAACTGGCGGCAGAGGCAAAAGTGGCAAAAGGAACCCTCTACCTTTATTTCAGAAGCAAGGGCGAGATATATCTTTCCCTGCTTATTGAAAAGGTTACCTCCTTCTCAGAGGTAGTCAGGGAGGTAAAGGCAAAGAAATGGCGGAGCGCAAAGGAAGCTCTGGAAGAGGTTCTGAAAGCGAGCCTTAGCGCTTTTGCTGAGAAACCGCGCTCCAAAGAGATTCCCATCTTCGCCCTGGCCGGTGTTACCCCCGATGAAATCGAGGATGATCTCAACCGCCATTTTTTCCCGCTCGTAGAGGAGTTGAAGGTTAATCTTTCCTCTATATTCAAATCGGGTATTGATTCCCGTGAATTCAGAAAACTCGATCCCATGAAGCTTGCGGGACTGTTCCTTCATCTTCTGGAGTACTGCTACGTCCACTCGCTTCTCATATCGGACACTCCCTCTGACCCCTCGCTCGAAATGGCTTTTGTCAAAGACATTCTTTTCAAAGGAATAATGGCTTGAATCCCTTGATTTTAATTTTTCTGTTATCCTATCAGGATACACTTGCGCTTTCATTCGACCAGGCGCTCGAAAGAGCATACAGATGCGCGCCGAACGCAAGAATTGCAGGCGTCACTATAGAACAAAAAGCCATAGAACAGGAAAAAGTTCTCTCGGAGTTCTTTCCCAAATTCACGGCACAGGCTCAGCACATGCGTATGGATGAGATTCCATCCTTCAAGACCGACATTTCGGGCATACCGATAGAGTTCACCCTGGGCGATGAAAGAATTGAGCTGCTCCAGGCAGGGGTCCAGCTGCCGGTATGGACATTCGGACGCAGGCTCCATGGATATGCCCTTGCAGGGGAAGCGGTAGAGCTTTCAAGGCTCGATTCCCTTGAGCAGGCCAGGGCGTTAAGGATGGATATTGCGGAAATATTCTACAATATTCTTTATATTGACGAAGCAATGGAACTCACACAGTCCGCCCTGGATAACTCCAAGACTCATTCGAAGGAGATAGAGGACAAGTATAATCAGGGTCTGGTGTCGCAGTACGATCTCCTTAAGGTTAGAACTAAGGAAAAAGAATTGACGCCTGAGCTTGTCGATCTTACAAACCAGAGGGATAAACTGCTTTCCCAGCTCGCGATACTCCTTAACCTCGGGGAGGACACGCTGCTGGCGCTGGAGAAAAGCAATGCGGAAGCGGATGAAAAAACGAGCGCCGAATACAATCTGGATTCCCTGTTGTCCAAAAGACCTGCCTTCTTGCAGCTTGAACTTGGATTAAAAATGCTTGACCGTCAGATAAAACTCAAACAGAGGGAGGCGCTGCCGGCAATAGGAATAGGCGCTAACTACACGGTCCAGCGGTCTCCGCTTACGGGAGGAGACTGGGGGTCAGGATGGTCGTACTCAATAGCCGCACAGGCGCCAATATCTTCAGGTTTCGTCAACTATGCGGAGGTAAAAAGGCTCGAGAAGGAGAAGGAAAAGATAGCGATTCAGAAGGAAGCTCTGATTATGCAGATAAAGTCGGAGCTCAGGGAAGCTCAAGGTTTGTATGAGACATCCCTTGCAAGATTCGAAGCGGCAAAAGCCAGGGAGAAGGAGGCGGAGGAGCTCGTCTCTATTGTGAGCAAACGATACAGGGAAGGTCTTGCATCGGACATCGACCTCATCGACGCCCAGCTTGGCTTGAGGAAAGCAAGGGTGGACAGGCTGTCTCTAGAAAAGAATATACTTATAGCGCGCGAGCGTTTGACTAAAGCAACAGGAGGAAGAAATTGAAGAAGTGGATAATTACTGGAATCGCAGTAGTTGCAGCAGGCGTTTTGATTGTTGTATTTCTGCCTAAAAAAGGCAAGGTGGAAGAAACCCTTCCGCCCCTGGTGGAGGTTACAGAGGTCGATACGCAAACGGTCGCCCAAACAATCGACCTGGTCGGATACGTTGCACCCGTGAGGCAGACGGCTGCCTTATCAAGGGCTTACGGAAAGGTCTTGCACATAAACGTCAAGGAGGGTTCAAGGGTCTACAAGGATCAGGTCATCATGGTTCTCCAGCCCGAGGAGGTGGGACTGGAGTTTCAGACTCAACCAGTAAAAGCGCCGATATCCGGTCTTGTAGCCCGGTTGATGGTCAAGGAAGGCGAGCCTGTCGCTGCCTCAACACCAGTGGCAGCGATTATAGATCCTTCCAAGACGGAGATAGAGGTGCCCGTTGCCGGAGAATACTATGCCAGTATAGAGATTGATGATAAGGCTCTAGTCATGGTCAACTCGGATACAGTATCCGCAAGAATAAATTCAAAGACCCCGCTGGTCGATCCCGTAACCCGGACATTCTCGATAAAACTCACTCCTATTGAGGAGTCATCGCACCTCGTTTCAGGACTTTCAGTCAACGTCAGACTGATTCTTGAGGAAAAGAAAGGGGTTCTTGCGGTGCCTAACTCTGCGCTTGATGACTCAAAGATTTTTGCAGCCTCAGGCGACAGCGTGGTGGAAAGAAAGGTCGTTACGGGAATCACTGGCGCCGAAAATACCGAGATATTGAGCGGCTTGAGCAGGGGCGAAAGGATAATAACCTTTGGAGGTAAGAATCTCGTTTCCGGACAGAAGATAAGGACAGTGGAAAAGTGAACCTCTCGAAGTTTTCAATAAAGTACCCTTACGTGGTATTCGCTATTCTTGTGGCGGTAATAGGCTTCGGGGTTATTTCCCTCGGCAGGCTTCCGGTCGATCTCTTTCCAGAATTTACGATGCCGACGGTCATGGTTATGATACCTTATCCCGGAGCAGGTCCCCAGGAGGTTGAAAAAACCGTCATCGATGAAGCCGAACGCTGGCTTGGAACCATATCGGGCCTTGACAAGATTGAATCGAACGCTACCGATAACCTGGCCTACATACAATTAACCTTCAAATGGGGAACGGACATGAGGGAGATTATGCCCAAGATAAGGGACAATCTCGATATAGCTCTGGGCGAAGCGCCCGCTGAGGTTCATGATCCCCTGATTATTGAAACCGACGTTTCCCTTCTTCCCCAAATGATGGTCGGCGTATCCGGAGGCCAGAACCCAGTGCACACTCGGGAGATTGCGGCAAAAATCTCGGACAGGCTGCAGAGGGTGCGTGATGTTGCGGCGGCCGACGTACTGGGAGGCGAAAAAAGGGAAGTTCTTGTCTCCATGGACAGAAGGAAGCTCACTACGTACAATATCAGCCCTCTGCACATAGAAGGACTGCTCAAGGCTCACAACCTGAATTACCCGCTCGGAAGCATCACCGAGCAAGGCCGCGAACTCGATTTGAGACTGGTCGCCGAGTATGAAAGCCTGGATGAGATAAAGCGCACCGTTGTCGGCGAAAAGGGAGGGCTGCCCGTATATCTCGCCGATGTCGCAAGCGCCGACTGGTCGCGTACCGAGTCCAAATCCGCCTTCAATATCAATGCTATTCCAGGCGTATCCATCATGATTCACAAGTCATCAGGCGCTAACACCATCAATCTCTCAAAAGCCCTCATTAATGAGATAGAAGCGATAAAGAAGGAACTGCCTAAGGAGATCAAAGTAACCATCCTTTACGATTCGGCGAAATTCGTCAAAACCTCGCTTAACAGCACGTTCTGGAATCTTATAACGGGTGCCATCCTCGCGGCATTCGTCCTGTTCTTGTTCCTGGGAAGGATGCGCCAGACCGCTTTCGTAGGGATTTCGATACCTCTTTCGGTCTTTATAGGAATAATCGGAATCGACGTGGCGGGATTCAAGATAGACATACTTTCCCTTGCGGGTATGACAGTGGCCATTGGCATGGTGGTAGACGCCTCGATTGTAGTGTTCGAGGCTATATTCAGGCATAATCAGTCAGGGCTGAGTCCAGTCGATGCAGCTGAAACCGGAGCGAAGGAGGTCGGGGCTGCAATCGCGTCTTCGACCATAACCACCATAGCGGTATTCGTTCCTCTGCTCTTTCTTCGCGGCTTTGTAAGCGTCCTCTTCAAGGAGTTTTCATGGGTAATGATTATTACGCTCTCCGCTTCGCTTCTCGTCGCTCTTACGTTCATACCTCTTGCCACCTCGCGCTTCATGAAGAAGGAAACGAAGGAGAATAAATTCCAGAAATTCTCTGAAAGATTCTACTCCTGGCTGGAAAACACATACTCCAAGATGCTCGCCTGGGCGTTGAATCACAAGGCTTATACGGTGTTTCTGGGACTGGCCCTGTTTGTCCTATCTATTGGGGCGACATTCTTCCATCAGAAGGACTTTTTTCCCAACATGGACAGGGGCGAGATAACGGTTGATATTACCGCTGAAGCGGGGACCTCGCTCGAACAGATGAAAAGCCGCGTGGGAGTGATGGAGAAACTGGTTCTTGATAGCATTCCTGAGCTTGACGTAATGCAGTCGACTATAGGCAGCGGCGAGGGTCTTGTTTCAACCGTTCGAGGAGTCGCAGGTATGAAGGCGCAAATAATGATCCATCTTGTTGAAAAGAGAAAGCGCAGGCGCAGTTCGGAGGATATCGAGGCCTGGCTTCGCGAAAAGGCCAGGAATATGCCCGGTCTTGAGATTACGCCTGCCGCTCAGACTCTTGGCAGTCTGGCCTTCGGCGCCGAGGACATAGCGCTCGGCGGAACAACACCTATCGTGGTCGAAATAGAAGGCTATAACCTTGAGACGGCGGATAGTCTGGGCGTCATGATTGCGGATTCCCTGAGGATGATGCCCGGACTTGTTGATGTAAGAACGAGCGCGCAAGACCGTAGACCCGGCATCATCTTCAAGATACGTCGCGACCTCTCCTCGAGATTCGGAATGACGCCTTACGAGCTCGGAGCTATCCTGCGCGCCGAGCTGGCGGGCGCTTCAGCCACTTCTTACCGCGTGGAAGGCGATGAATACGATGTACGCATCAGGCTTTCCGCCCAGGACCGCTCAATCCTATCTAAGATTGAAACGATTGAAATCACGACGCCTGTCGGCCAGGTTCCCCTCTCCAATATGGTCACTATCGAGCGAGCGCCCACCCCAAGCGCCATACACCACAAGGGAACAAACCGTATCCGCACCGTAGGCGCAAATCTCAAGGGCAGGGACCTTGGTTCGGCTTCGAATGAGGTCCAGGCTTTCCTGAACAGGATAGACCCGCCGGCGGGAATTAAGCTGAGGCTTTCCGGCGGTTTTTCGCAGATGAAGGAATCCTTCGGCGATCTCTGGTGGGTAATGCTGCTTGCAGTCGTTCTGGTTTACCTCATCATGATGGCTCAATTCGGCTCATTCCGTTTCCCGTTTATCATAATGTTCACGCTTCCTCTGGCCCTTGTGGGCGGTATTGCCATGCTTATCGCAACGGGAACGAGCCTTAATACATTCAGCATGCTCGGCTTTATTGTTCTGGTCGGCGTAGTGGTTAACAACGGCATCGTGCTTATAGACTACACGAACCAGCTGCGCCGCGGCAAGGGCATGGCGCTTGAAGAAGCGATAAAGGAAGCAGGGCGCGTACGCATGAGGCCGGTTTTAATGACCGCGCTTACTACCATATTCGGACTTCTGCCTATGGCTATTGGAATAGGCGAAGGAACTGAACTGACCACGCCGCTCGCAAGACCCGTACTCGGAGGCCTTCTTGTGGCAACTCTGCTTACTCTCATATTCATACCCGTACTCTATTATCTGTTTGAAAAAGGCAGGGAAATGAAAAAGGGCGGTAAAAAAACGAGAAGGAGGATAACATGAAATCCCTCTTCTCAAAGATTTTTATCGCGGGATTATCTTATCCGTCGCGTTTATTATGGACGGTCAGGGCTCGGCAAACGACGTAATCAGGGAACGCTGGCGGGCGTATAGAAAGTCGAGCATTTAACCCAAGACATTATGCTTCGGTTCTGAAGGCAATAAGGTCGATTAGGTCATACTTGGACGGACTGGCTCTTCTCTTTTTGTGATTTATTTTTAACTCTAACTTGTAAAGCAAGTCAAGCTTTGTGATTTTTGGATTCAATCACCTCGATAGGAGAACTGTCTTAAGATTCTCGGAATGCGACTCCGATTCGAACCTCACGAAATAGACGCCGTTCGGGAAATCCTTTAAGTCGATTTTGCCTGCGGATTCATTGAGATGCTTCGCGAGGAGTTTTCTGCCTGAGGCGTCGTAAAGCAGGATGTCGAAGGGTTCGCGCAAGTTCGTCGAGTACGTAAGGCCGCCTTGCGAGATCAGGGAACAATCGAAGTATACCTCTGCGGGCTCCGAACCATCCTCGATACCCGCCTGGGTCTTTTTGAGTATGTTGCCGCGAGGGTCGAAGACTATTGAGGATGGCTGGGCATCGGTCCTGAATACAAAGGTTTGTTCCTTCAGGCTGTCGACAAAGGACAAGTAAGACGTATCGTTTCCGCGAATAACGGCGAACTCGACCGGCATAGTGAAGATTCCTACGTCCGCAGGCCAGTTCTGCGTCTGAGCAAGATGGATTGAGACAAAAAATGAATCGGCGTCCGGTTGAGATGACCATGTTGTCATGTAACGGGGATGCCCGGGCGCTCTGAGCCATTCATTAAAAAACCAGGAGTAGTTCTTGCCGGTTACTTCGGTAACGACACTCTCGAAATCCTGCGATGCCGCAGTGGAGTCCTGAAAGCGCTCGCCGTAAGTCTTGAGGACTCTGAAGAAGTCTTCATCTCCGACGATACGCCTGAGCATGTGCAGAACCGCGGCAGGCTTCTCGTATGTCAGTGCCGAGTATATTTGAGGCCATGGAGGATCGATTATCGAATACGGATGAATTGAAGACGCCTGAAGATAGACTGATGCTATCTGCTCCTCGTAGTAGTCCTGGTATGCCTGGGGTCCTTCGGCGTGCTCAATCCACAAAGCGGAGCAATATGTTGCAAAACCCTCGTTGAGCCACATATGTTTGAGGTAGCGGCAGGTGGTTGAGTTCCCCCACCACGAATGCGAAAACTCATGAGCTACTATGGCGTCCCAGTCCCAGGCGATACTCGTATTGATGTGAGTGCATGTCTGGTTCTCCATCGCTCCGGACACAGGCGCGTAAACGTGGGCGTACTTTTCGTCCTTGAAGGGATAGGGGTAGAATAGCTCCGAGAAGTACTCCATGATATCGGAGACCACAGCGAGCTTCGGCGTAACCTCGGCTGAATCGGCTTTTAGCACCCAGTGATGGATGGGAACCTTATCCGAGCCTACCTGGACGGTGTCGGTTGTAAGGGCATAGTTCCTTGATGCGGCAAAGGCAATGAGATAGGTGGCAATGGGATGCGCTTCAACCCAGTGGAATGACCAGTCGGCTCCGGCAAGGGATGAGTAAGCGAGCAATCCGTTCGATATGACCTCGTATCCTTCCGGGACAGTAACGAACATCTCCATGGTTGCTTTATCCTGGGGACAGTCCTGGCACGGAAACCAGTACTTGGCTCCCCACGGCGCACTGCATGTGTATGTAACCGCCGAATTGCTCGAAGAGGAGTCTATGTACATGCCCCTTCCGAAACCGCCGGTGGCCATGGTCGGCTTTCCGTGATACGATATGGTCAAAGCGAGCTCAGTTCCGGCAGGCACGGTGCTGCCAAGCGAAATCACCAATGCCGAATCGTGGCGCTCGTAGCTTCTCGATACAGCGCCCTCTTTGACGTCCGATATCTCCAGTCCCACGAAATCGAGTCTTATGGAATCCGAGGACGCAAGCATTTTTAAAGCTACTGTCGCGGTCGCGGAGATCGATTCTGCAGGAATATCGATGTCGAGGTTCAAATCGTAATGCTCAACCTCGAAATAAAGGATGCTGTCACCCGCAGCAAAATCCTCGTAGCCAAAAAAAGGATGCTCCTCGAATCCGCTCTTTTCCTTCGGAGACCACAAGAAAAGAAGAGGCAGTAAGAGCTTGAGACCAATCATCGCTATCTCACCTTTATGGTCTTGGTCGTGACCGATTCTCCTTGGGAGTTCTCAAGCCTTATGAAATACACTCCGTTCGGAAGGTCCGATAAGGGAAAAAACCTTTTATATGTTTTCGAACTGCCGCTGTAAAGCGGCCTGACTTTCCTGCCAGCCGCGTCAAAAAGGCTGAGGGATACGGATGCCTCACGAGGCTGCGAAAAACTCACGCAAAGCAGACCTGAGAACATACCGTCCGCGTCAAGGGAAACCGGTATGTTTCCTTGATGATTTTCGGAAATATGGGTGGGTATGTACGGAACGGAGTCTATATCGTCGTACTGAGTGGACTGAAAAAGGGCCTTGGAGTGAGGATCAAGCCTGAAGGAATCGGGTTTTGAAGGAACCTCGACCGTGAACTTCTGATAACCTATGCTGTCAGTAAATGGAAAGATGTACTCATGCCCTGCCGAGTAGACGGCGACCTCTAGCGGCATTACGAAGGGGAAAAAATGCATCTTCTGATCCTGGGTCTGGGCTATTGCAAACTCCACATTGTACTTTCCGCCGGACCCTTTTGCGGGTCTCCAGCCTATTCTATAGTAGGGATGTCCTGAACCGTAAATCCACTCGTCAAAGAACCAGTCTAGATCCTTTTTCGAGACTTCTTCCATTACGTTCTGAAAATCATCGGTTATAACACTCTCATCGGCATTATCCAGGGCATACTTGTTTAGACCTGCAAAAAACAGGGAGTCTCCAAGAACCCAGCGCAGCATGTGTAAAACGCTTCCGCCCTTTTCGTATGAGTTCACTCCAAAAAGCTCGTCTGGATCGTATACTGGATGAGAGGTTCCATACTGCAGGTAGGTGTTC
Organism: bacterium; assembly: GCA_012517375.1. NCBI lineage: Bacteria > bacterium. The sequence continues at coordinate 14,195 of JAAYVC010000012.1, forward strand.
ATGACATAGCGAGCGTACTCTTCCCCCCCATAATCACCATAAAGCTCTTCCCACCAGAGGACTTCACAGTAAGTCGCGAATCCTTCGTTAAGCCATATATCGGCCCATGTTGCGCACGTCAGCCAGTCGCCCCACCAGTCATGCGATAGTTCGTGGGCAATTACCCAATCCCAGATTTCACCCCAGCCTGCATATGTATTAATGAACGTACAGGTAGTGTTCTCCATGGCGCCGCCTATCGGCGCGTGGACCTGGTCGTACTTCTGGTCCGAAAAGGGATAGGGAGGAAAAATCTCCGAGAAGTATTCGACTATACCCGGCGTAACATTGAACTTGTCCCGCATGTCATTTACGGCGAGCACCCACGTTCTCATGGGGACATGGGTTCCGTTGACGTCGGCAAAAGTATCTCTTGTGAGAAAATTCCTGCTCGCGGCAAACGCTATAAGATAGGTTGCCTGAGGATTTTGCTCACGCCACGTATATGTCCACCAGGGACCTGAAGTCTGCGAGGATTCAAGAACTCCGTTGGCGACAACCTGGTTGCCCGATGGAACCGTTATGCGCTGCGTGAACGTCGCCTTGTCCGAAGGCAAGTCATAGCACGGTATCCAGTTGCGCGCACCCATGGGCTCGCAATTAGTATAAGTAACCGATGACGGAGAATCTTCAGAGACAACGTATAGCCCTCCTTGACTTGTATTTGGTCTGCCATGGTAGTATACAGCCACTAAGAGAGTCTCGTTTTCATTGACATCACGGCCTAAAGCTATCTTGAAGTTTCCCATAGATACAGGCTTCCAAGAAAGCGACCTTGCTCCTTCCTTTACTGAATCTATCATGAAGCACCAGTGAAAGTTCAACCGCAGGGTGTCAAGCGCATCCGAGAGCGTCTTCAACTTGATGATGACAGCCGCCCATACCGAATCATTAGGTATATCGACCGTCATCTTGATGTCGTAGTCAAGTACGTCAAAGTCATGACCCCCATCCCAGTAGTCGCCAGACACCAACAGGCGATTCGAATACTGCTCCTCTTTGTGAAGCAGCATGCGCTGCTGGAAGCTTGGAAACGACTGATTGACTTCAGAAAGACCAAATATCAAAGAAAGTACCAAATACATAGATATCATCCTTTTTTTAACGTTTAAGATTTGCGAGAAGTTTAACCTCTGAGCCGTTATTGTCAACGCTTGAGGCTGTTTTACGATTCAAATAATCCTTACTGTCTTCAGGGAGTTTGATTTCCCTCTTTTATCGAGCCGCAGGAAGTACACGCATCGAGGTATATCGGACAGAATAAAGATGCCTTAAAAGTTCCTGCTTTGACCCTTGTAGAAGCCATTCCTGCAAATCTTCCCTGCGGGTAGTCATTGCACAATATCCGGATGCGTCCAACCTTAGGCTCAACATCGGCGAAGGTTGCGCAGCATCGGCATCACCAACATCCGCCTGCTAGATTAAGGGTATGCGGTTTGTCATGGCAGTAGACGGCTGTAGAAAGAGCGTCGGTTTTTTATCTAAAGACCAATTTTTCACTCAGATATTTCAATGCCTGGGATATTGATTTTATGGCAACTGTGTCGCATACACATTTTTTCGACACCTAGAGTTATTCGAATGTCGGAATCGAGAGATTAAGGGCCCGGTAATAGCCCTTAGAAATGAGTGAAGCGTTAGCCGCCTCCTGCTTATGAAACGCCTCAATTTGGTGTACGTTAAGGACGGGTATTTAACCCAAAAGTATGACTATCGTAGCTATTCGGCCTCATTCTTTGACCGCCGCCCAAAGAGGAAGAAATAAATCGCGCTTCTCGAACATAAAAAAAGACCGGCTTGAAGCCGGTCTTTTACATCTTCAACCGCAACCTTTTCTCCGGAAGGAGAAAAGGAGCATTTTCAGACTCCTTCTGGCACTTTGGAAATGAAGCCTTCCTTCATGAGCATCTGCACGGATTCGCGAGCTTCTTTTATTATTCTTTCCGCGTTCTTCATAATATCTTCATACTTGACGTTGGTTATTCCGGCAACGCCTTCCTTGATTGCCTGCATGCCCACGGCAGCGGCCTCGCGCGGGAAGACTTCCCACTCGTCCATGGAGGGGATGATGTAGTCCTCGCGAAGACCTTTGTCCTCTGCAACCTTGGCAAGTTCCTTCGCAGCCGCGATGCACATGCCGTCAGTGATGGTTTTGGCGCGAACGTCAAGAGTGCCGCGGAAGATGCCGGGGAATCCGAGCGAATTGTTGACCTGGTTCGGGAAGTCCGAGCGGCCCGTAGCGACTACGACAGCGCCCGCTTCTTTTGCTTCCCAGGGCCAAATCTCCGGTACGGGATTGGCGCAAGGGAAAACCACAGGATCTTTTGCCATGCCCTTAATCCAGTCGGGAAGAATGGTTCCAGGGCCGGGCGTGGATGCACCGACAACGGCATCTGCACCGCGCATCGCCTCAAGCGGTCCGCCCTTGACCTGATCCTTGTTCGTGATCTGAGCAAGCTCCCACTTTTGCTTGTATTTCTCCGCGAGTTCGGTACGACCTTTGTGTATTGTATCTTTCGAATCAACAAGGATGATGTTTCCAGGTTCGAATCCGCCCGCAATGCAGACATTCGCGGCGCGTATGTTTGAAGCGCCTGCGCCGATAAATACGAGCTTGGTATCCTTGATTTTCTTACCCACAAACTTGAGAGCGTTGATGAGACCGGCGTAGATTATTGCTGCTGTACCCTGCTGGTCGTCATGCCAGACTGGAATTCGCGCGCGCTTGCGGAGTTCGTCGAGTACGTAAAAACACTTTGGCTGCGAGATATCCTCGAGGTTTACGCCGCCGAATGAAGGCTGCATGAGAAGGACGGTTTCGATTATCTTGTCTGGATCTTTTGTATCGAGGCATATCGGGAAAGCGTCGACTCCGCCAAGGTACTTGAACAGAAGCCCCTTGCCTTCCATCACGGGAAGACCGGCTTCCGGACCTATGTCGCCTAGCCCAAGTACACGTGTTCCGTCAGATACAACCGCGACCATATTGCCCTTGTTGGTGTGCTCGAATACCTTTTCCGGATTATCCCTGATGTCAAGGCAGGGTTTTGCAACGCCGGGCGTGTACCAGATAGCAAAATCCGCAAGTGTCCGCACTGCGCACTTTGCAGTAATCTGTATCTTCCCCTTGTAATGGGGATGCATAACCATTGCATCCTTGCCAGGCTTTTGCGCCTTCGCAAGTAGTTTTTCTACGTCTTTTGGATCCATTATCTCTCCTTTGGATTTAGGTTAAATCTCTTGAGATTAAATCTCTCCGGCAGTAACTTATCGAGCGTTGACCGGATTTCTTCTTTTTCGTTCAACATAAGGATTCGAGCGCCTCCATCCGCGAACTCACCCAGAACTGCAAGGCACGCACCACATGGACTTACAGGCTTTTCCGTAGGAGCAAAAACGGCAAGAGCCAGTATCTTGCGCTCGCCTTCTGCAACCGCCTTTAGGATAGCGACTCGTTCGGCGCACACCGAAAGTCCATAAGATGCGTTTTCAACGTTAGTTCCAGAATATGTTTTCTTCGATGATGCAAGCGCTGCAGCTCCTACAGGAAATTTCGAGTAGGGCGAGTACGAATTCATAACCGCCGCTTTTGCGGCGCTTGCAAGGTCTTTCAATGATAGTTCCGAAAGGGTTGTTTCGGAACCGCTTTCCCGTGACATATTAAACAAAACAATACGCCTGGAACAACAGTTGTCAAGCAAATAGCGCGCAGAAAAAGCGGGACAAAATTCAGGAAAATAAGTAGGTCAAAAGCTGGTCAAAAGTTGGTCAAAAGGTGGTCAAAAGACGGTCAAAAGAGGGACAAACTGGAACACTTATTTTGGCCAGATTTAAAGATATGCTGTCACGCTTAATAATATTCGTCAATGTTCGGGGTCCCAGGAAAAATACTAAGTATTTTTTTGGGGCTGTTGTCAGAATTGAAGGTTTGTGGTCCGGGTTGAAGAAGAGTGGTAAGGGTCTTCCTCGCCCGGTTAACTTGACAAAAACTTGTAACCAAGTAAACTGAGTCGATGAAGGTTTGCGAGTAATTTCCTATGACTACAAAAGAACTGCAACAAGCTATCCTAAAGGATAAAGAAAAAGGAATCCCGGATATTGAAATCGGGAAGAAATACGGTGTAACTTATAGGGAGATTGAACGCGTCATCACACGCTTACACGGGGTGAACATCAGTACCCTAAAAAAAGAAAAAAAAATTACATCCCTGGCACCAAATGAATTTAAAGAAGAACAGAACACTGTATGGAGTTTTAAAAAGAGAGGGAATTGGGCAACCCATAGTGGGCATTATAGAGGGAATTGGTCACCGTACATTCCGCGAAACGTGATTTTGAAATATTCAAAACCAGGTGAACTTGTCTTAGATTACTTTTGTGGTGCTGGTACAACAGCAGTCGAAGCCAAATTATTAGGACGAAGATGTCTTGCTCTTGATATAAATGAAAATGCCATTGCGTTAGCCAAGCAGAATATTGATTTCAGTATGGATATTCAACAATTAAACTTCCTAAAGGAAACGGATCACTTAGAGATTTATGACCCCGAGTTACGAATTGGAGATGCAAGGAACTTGTCTTTTCTGAATGATAACTCAATAGACTTGATCTGCGCTCACCCACCATATGCTAATATCATTCACTATACCGATTCTGGAAATGGGGATCTTTCCTTCTTCGAAATTGATAGCTTTTTAAACGAGATGAAAAAAGTTGCATCTGAAAGTTTCCGAGTCTTAAAGCCCGGCAGGCAATGTGCAATTCTAATTGGTGATACCCGCAAGCAAAAGTATGTTGTACCTTTGGGGTTTGCATTAATTAATGTTTACCTAGATGCTGGTTTTAGACTAAGAGAACTTGTAATAAAACGACAGCATAACTGTAAAACAACTGGTTTCTGGTACAATAACAGTATTAAGTACAACTTCCTCCTATTGGCTCATGAGTATTTGCAGATATTTGAGAAACCTCAAGCAAAAGAACAAACAAAGGATACTAGATCCGACTTGAAACCAAAAGAAATAACACCGATTGAAATTACGGCATCAGGAAAAAACTCATCGAATCTAGAAACAACTACCGTATGGATTTTCCCTGAGGACAACTTTGAAAAGCAACTTGACGATAATGTAATCGGAAGGTATTCCCAAGGTAAAGAAAAGGATTTGCTTTACCTCAAGTCAACAGCACTCGACGAAATCTCATCACCATTAATGCTAGAAGATTATTTGATGCAAATTGAAAACCATATTGTTAAAGCTTTGCCTTCTATGTCCCAAGGGACTTTTGTGGTAATTCAAACACAGGATATTAGAATCGGCGAATACGTGGAACCTTTGGCTAAAAGATTAATAGATGCCCTAAAATCTCTTGATCTCCGGCTTAAGGAGATTGTTGTTGTTACGTCTAATGGAGCAAACAAGAACGGTATAACCCTAAAAGACCATCTAGCAATTAACCACAAGTACTTATTGATTTATGAGACACAAAATGAATCAAGATGAATTAATCAAATACATGTCATTCAACAAAGAAGGACAAAAACATGTACCTTTGTTTTCGTCCTTTGTTAATGACAAATTCATTGTCGCTGCTTATCAAGGTGGGTTCAGGCCCGGCTTAAGTCCATATGACATACTAATCAAGTATAGACAAAAAGATAAAGGTAAATGGTCAAGAATCAGAACACCTAAACATATTCACTGGGCTGTAGATATTCTTCTTAAGATGCACTCTGATAAGCAAAAGACTCAAGAATTCCTTGATTTTCTGATACATATTTGGAATAATACTAAAGGGTTCAAGAACGAGGAAGACCGAAAACGTCTTTTGAGTATAGAAATTCTCTTAGGTGCGAACAAGGAGGAGATCGACAAATACGATGATCTCGGAAAGAAAGGGGAATATAGCATCAAATTTCTTATCCTTATTGCCAAACTCTTGATGATGCAAGAGAAAACCAATTTAGAAACAGCATACATGTTTAAAAAATTACTTACAGCGCTTAGAGAAGGTGAGGATATCTTTAATATCGTTTCAATCGCTACTCACAATAGAGGAACAGCTTAAGCCCTCTCCCCCTTCAAACTTCCCCACGGGGTCCCCAAAGGGATGCGGAGCAGACCTTTGGGGCGAGAGAGCGGGGTCCCCAAAGGGATGCGGAGCAGACCTTTGGGGCGAAAGAGGGCGTCCCCGAAGTATTAATCCCCCCTACTCCCCTTATAGAAAGGGGGGTCATTAACTTATCTCACTAATTAAAAATACAGCTCTCTTGCCATACCTCCCTTATGAAGGGAGGTGGTCGAAGACCGGTGGGATCTGCAGTAATTCCCCTTCCCTCGATGGGAAGGGGTTGGGGGTAAGGTGAGACTTAAAGAACACAAGATACGTCATAAACAGGGTCTCACCTCCTCCCAGCCTCCCCCATCAAGGGGGAGGAGATTGATTGAAGGAACCCCCCGGGGTCCCCGCGGCGATGTTTCGCAGCGGCGTGGGGTATCTTTGGAAACACTTGACACTTTCCAAGCGTCGTATAGAATAGATTATATGCCGCAGAGAGGTCGCGTATGGGCCGAGATAGATGTTGACGGCCTGGTTCACAATTACCGCAAGATTCGTGAGGCGGCGGCAGGAGCCATGATACTGGCTGCGGTAAAAGCAGAGGCGTACGGTCATGGAGGCAGAGAGGTGGCAAGGATACTTGAACATCAGGGCGTCGAGTACTTCGGCGTCGCAAGCGTCGAGGAGGGTATTGACTTAAGGACCAACGGGCAGATACGCAAGCCAATAGTGCTGCTTTCGCCGGTTCCGTACAGGGAGATACCGCTCATATTCGACTACAACCTTACGCCGAACGTCACCGAGCAGGGCTTTGCAAAGGAGCTCAGCCAGGAGGCGAACCGGCGTTCGAAGACGCTTGGAGTGCACGTTGAGGTAGATACAGGCATGGGCCGCAGCGGTGCAAGCCTTGCTGAGGCGCCCGCGCTCATCTCGCTCATCGTCAACAAGCCCGGACTGCGTCTTGAGGCTCTTTTCACGCACTTTCCCTCGGCAGAGCACGACCCGGGGTTCACAGAGGAGCAGTTGAGACTTTTTAGTCAGATGGTGGATAAGCTCGTTTCGGAGGGCTTCAAGATTCCGCTCCTGCACTCGGCAAACTCGGCCGCGCTCTTCAAATATCCGACCTCTCAGTTTGATATAGTGAGACCGGGTATAGCGCTCTACGGCATAGAGCCCGAAGGGTTTGAGAACAAGCTCGACCTGCATCCGGTGATGACCTTGCGGACGAGGATAGTGAACTTAAGGAGGCTTGCCAAAGGCTCAAGCGTCAGCTACGGACGGACGTGCATTCTGGAAAGGGATAGTCTTGTCGCGACGCTTTCAGTAGGCTACGGCGACGGCTACCCGCGCTCGCTCTCGAACAAGGGCCAGGTCCTTTATAAGGGCAGAAGATTTCCAATACTCGGAACCGTGTGCATGGACTTGACCATGGTCGATCTGACCGACGCCGCAACACCCGTAACACCCGCACCTTCGCCCTCCACGCCCGCGATAGGCGATGAGGTTACCCTTATCGGCAGGGACGCGGACGCTGTACTGGGCGCAGAGGAGGTTGCAGAATGGGCCGCAACCATTCCATACGAGATTACGACCCGGATAAGTCCAAGGGTAACAAGAATCTACAAAACCACAAAAAAGATCCTGGGCTCTCGAACGCTGCTTGGATCGACGCCAATGCCTTGATATGAACGAAGAAGAAAAAAAACCGACTGCCGGGAGCGCGGAGTACAAGCCGCCGCAGTTTTTAGACCTTGTGATATCGGTGGGAGCCGGGGCGCTTCAGGTCCTTGTGTTCGAGAACAAGGACGAGAAGAACTTCAACATGGATCTTGCCAAGTATTCGATAGACATGCTGGAGCTTCTCAAAGAGAAGACGAAGGGAAATCTTGAGAATCAAGAGGAAAGGTTTCTTGAAGAAACGCTTCATCAGTTGAGGATGAAGTACCTTGAAATCGCCAGAAAACCCGTCGAGGAGGCGAAATGAAAGAAGAAACGTCGGCGGAAACAAAAACGCTAAAGAATTATTTTCCGTTTGACCGTCTTAACGACAGCGAGCTCAAGACCCTTTACAACTCGGGCAAAGTCAAGGAGTACCAGGCTGACGAGATTATTTTCCACGAAGGAGACAGGGGCGACTACTTTTGCATAATCCTTTCAGGCTCAATAAGAATATCGACTGTTATCCCGGAAGTGGGCGAAGAGTCGCTTTCAATTCTTTACCAGGGCGATTTTTTCGGCGAGATGGCGCTTATAGACGACGCCCCTCGCGCTGCTGCCGCAATCGCTCACACTCCGACAGAACTGCTTATAATGCAGAAGAAGGAGTTCGACGACCTGGTCGACAAGAACAACCCGGCGGCCTACTGGATTTTGTGGGGCCTTGCCAAGAAACTATCCCAGCGTTTGCGCGAAACCGATCAGCGGCTTAAGGCAATACTCGCGCTTATCCGCAGATTTTAGGAGGAATTTGTATGGACGAGGAAAAGAAAACATCGCTCGACGAACCTTTAGAAGTGCGCTATGACTCATCTGGAAAGAAGATAGTCGCCCAGACGCGCGACAAGGATAGAGAGGGCGCGATACTGGCAATCAACGACAAACTCGACCAGCTTCTGGGCATATTGACTTCCACCCTGCCGACAAGGATAGGAATGGAGCTACGGGAAGCTGCCGGGGGTCAGGGTTCGGCTCCGACGGCGGACATGCAAAGACTCATAGAGATAGTCTCCAAGGAGCTGCCGGACAGGATTCAGGACGACGCCGACAAGAACACCTTCCAGAAGGCTGAGATGCTCTCGATGGTAATCTCGACAAGCTTCCAGTACCTGCAGGACGCAATAAAGGCCTACCAGGAGTCGCTCGGAAAGACGATTGAAAAAATAGCCGAACTGGAGGAGAAGACGGTCCAGACTCTGGAGCAGAACGCAAGCCTTCTCAAGGAGCTGCACGCTCTTGTTGCAGGACTCGATAAAACGCCCGGCCTGCCGCAAGAGACTACGGAAAAACCTTATTCGTTCGCAAAGGAAGAAACGCTGACTCAACCTAAAACGGAAACCTCTCCTCCGGCTTCTCCGTTCTCCTCCCCCGCTTCCGCGGAACCAAAGAAGGAGGAACCTCAGGAGAAGACCGATCTTCCCGGATGGCTTCAGTCAAAGCGCGACGAGTTAGGATGGCCCAGGCAGTCGGACGAACCTAAGCAGACAGAGAATTAATTCCAGTGAGAATATTCACCCTCGGCACGGACGACCATTCCGAAGCTCTTATATCAAAGGTAATCTCCAAGTACCAGATTCAGGTCCTCGCCGACATAAGACGCTCTACAGCTCCGAAACATGAGCATCACCGAAGGGAAAACATCCAGAGACTCTGCAAGGAAAACAGGGCCGAATACCTTTACCTGGGCAATGAACTCGGCTCGGACAGGGAACAGGGCATTCTTTCGGATCTCGATCCTGATCTTGCCGCAAGAGGGATAGGCATATTGAAGACCCTTGCCCGAACGCGCGGTCTCCTGATTCTCTGCACAGAAAGGACTCCTGAAAGATGCAACCGCAGACCAATAGCCGCAGAACTCGCAAAGGAAGGGGCCGAGGTGATTCATCTTCTCGATGTCGAGGGAGTCTGGACACCCTCTATGATGAGACGGCAAGAAGGGCAGGCAAGGGATAACCAGGATAGATTCAGGGAAGGAAGAGACCGCAGAAGAAGCAACGACAGAGGATATTCTGAAAGACGCGGCTCTTCAGGACAGAGGAGGGATTTCGGCGATAAAAGAAGCAGGGATTTACGAAGAAATCCAAATCAAGCAGGAGGGGAAAGGCGTGAGGAACGAGGCGGCCAGGGAGGTGGAGGGCGAGGAGGGCGAGGAGGGCGAGGGGGTCAGGAGTTCAGAAAGAGCAATCCGGACTCAAAAACATCCTGAGTCAAGACAACCGGTGCAAGTCCGGATGAAGACATTTCTTCTCGTCAATCCATGGATACACGATTTTGCGGCTTTCGATTTCTGGCTCAAACCGCTTGGGCTCATGAGGATTGCCGCCCTGCTCAGAGAGGCCGGACACGAGGTTGTTCTCCTTGATATGCTGGACCGCAACCATCCCTGGCTGCGTGTGCATTCGAAGACGGATTCGTGGGGAAGAGGAAAGTTCCACTCCGAGGAGATTGAAAAACCATGCGTTCTCGAGCGCGTTCCCCGCAGATTCAAGCGCTACGGCATACCGAAGCCGGCCGTGAGAGAAAGGCTTGCCGAGATGCCGGACGCCGACGCCGTATTGCTGACGTCGGGGATGACCTACTGGTACACAGGCGTGCGTGAGACCGTAGAGGTTTTAAAAGAGAGGTATCCGGAAACCAATTTTCTCTTAGGCGGCATTTACGCATCACTCATGCCCGAACATTCAAAGGCGAACGCCGGCGTAGACCATGTAATCCCCGGCGCGATGCCTGGGATTTGCGAGGCGCTGGGGAAAGCGCTGGACGTGGATTTAAAGTGGAAGGATTTGCCGCCGCTGTGGGAGCTTTATGCAACTCTCGACTATGCCGTAATGACAACAACAGAGGGCTGCCCAATGCGATGCACATACTGCGGCTCGCAGCTTCTTAAAAAGGGATTTTCTGCAAGGGACCCAGAGGCCGTGTGCGAGGAAATCGATTATTTAGCAGGACTTGGCGTGCGCAGGATTGTATTCTACGACGACGCCCTGCTCTTTAATCCGGAATTCGACGATTTGATGAAGAGGTTGGCTGGTATGGGTTTAGAGCTTCATACACCCAACGGTCTTCACGTAACAATGATGAATGCCGCAAAAGCTCAAGCAATGAGAAGGGCGGGGTTCCGTTCTCTATATCTGAGTCTTGAGAGCGTGGATGAGAGCCTCCTTGATTCGACAGGCGCTAAGCTTACAGTCGGCGCTTTTGTTAAAGCCGTAGAGCACCTCAAGGATGCGGGTTTCGGTGCGGACGAACTCCACTCCTACATCCTTTTCGGACTCAGAAACCAGAGCGAGGACTCGGTCAAAAGGACTGTGGAGCTGGCCCTTCGCTTGGGTGTAAAGCCCCACCTGGCTGAATTCTCTCCCGTGCCAGGCACTCAAGAGTACGAACGCAGCGGTCTGTTCTTCATGGACGACCCTCTACTCACGAACAACACGGCGTGGACGAGCATACAGGGAATGCTCGAAAGCCTGGAAAGACTCAAGCAGTCCTTAAAGATGAAGGAGTTCTGAGAAGAGACTAGCCGGATCTTTTCAGAACTTAACGGTAACCCCTCCCACAGGCATGAAGCGGAACTGCTCCCACGGAACAACCTTGCCCTCCTTGGAATCCCACTGGTAATCTACGACGTTAGACTGGTTCAAAACGTTCTGCAGGTTGACGAATCCGGTTATTGCAATCCCGCTCCTGGTGTAGCTCGTGTGCGAGAGCTGGAAGTCAAGGCGCGAGTAAAAAGGCAGACGGTCGCTGTTGCGCTCCGCGACCCTGTCAGCGTACCACAGGCTGTCCAGAGGGTTGAAGTAGGCGTTTGCCGTATCGAAAGGGGTATACGGTCTGCCGGAGGAGAAGCGATATTTAACGCTCGCCTCAAAGTTTTTTAAAAACTTCACGCCCGTTATGAGGGTCACTATGTGCCTCGTGTCCCAGTCTGCAGCATACGTACCGTCAGAGGGATTGGTTCTTTCCGAAAAGCAGAGCGAGTAAGCGGCCTGGCCGTAGAAGTGCCTGCCCATCTTCTTCTGCACGAAGAGCTCGACGCCTTGAGCCTTGCCGTACTCGAGGTTAGTATACTGGGAGTCGGCGGTGTCGTAATAGAGAAGATTGTCAAGGTGTTTGTAGTAATACTCGAGAGAGAGCTTGAGATCGTCCCTTATCAGCTGCTCAACACCCGCGATTGCGTGCCACGCCCGCTTTGAAGAGAGGCCTTCGTTGTTTATGTGCACCCTGTAGTCATTGAGCTGGTGATAGACGCCGAAGCTCATGTTGACCGCGGTCTTCGCGAACGGTTTTAGGGACAAGCCCGCCCTCGGTTCGGCAAGAATCTCATCCGTAAGCGTGTTGTAAGATACCCGCACTCCGGGCATGAGCTTAAGCCACTGCCACGGCGAGAATGAGTACTGGAGGTAGGCGCCTGCATTGAGTCATGAGCCCTCGGTGGTATCTCTAACCTCTCCGCCGTTAGCGTAATCGCGGGAGTAGTAGGCATAGTCTGCATCCGTAAAGCCGGTGAAGACTCCGGTCTGCAGTTCGTGACCCTTGAAAGGCGACATTGAGAGCGCCTCCCTGAGATAAAGGTGCAGTTCATGCGGTCTGAACTGGAACGCGAGACTGTCGAGCGCCGTATCCTGAGAGATAAGATCGTTCACGAGGTTGGTTCCTCCGAATGTGAGAACCGAATATCCTACCTCGCCGAGAAGAGCCCGCCAGTTCAAGCCCGAGATGGTCTGGTACCCATTCCACTTCATGTCCTCGGTGGCGCCGTTGGAGCCGCCCGGCACGCTCATCCTGTCAAGGGTCTGGATGCCGAACAGCCATATCTTGTTCCCTGGATTAGGCGAGTATGCGCACCTCAAATAGAAATCGTCGAACGAAGGCGTTACGTTACCTATATTGGATATGAGATCGACGAGTTCGAGGAACGAGCGTCTGTAGCCTGCAATATAGTTGAATTTCCTGCCCAGAGGTCCCTCCACCATCGCCTCGACTGCCGACATGTTCAAATCCACGAGCGCCTCGAACCTCTCTTTGTTGCCGTCCCTTAAGGTTATATTCATGAGCGATGAAATCTTTTCGCCGTTTCTTGCTCCGTATCCGCCAGGCGAGAACTCCACCTCTTCGACGCCCTCAACGCTCACGATGCTTGCCTGACCGAAACCGCCGCCGATTGCAGGGAAATGAACCGGATAAGGAACGGGAAGGTTGTCGATTACGGTCAGGTTTTCATCCGGGTCACCGCCGCGCACGATTATGTCAGAGGAGAAGTCGAAGCCGGTTGCGACTCCGGGCAGGGCTGCGACCGTTCGCGCAACGTTGTATCCCTCCGGGTTAAGCCTTATCTCGTGGTAATTAATTGCGTTGTCGCCGGAGTTGACGGACTCGTCCTTAGCGAAATAATCGGGTCTCACCGTCACGCCAGGCATAGCCAAAGGCTCCTGCCTCAAACGAAAATCAAGAAAGACGGTCCTTGACGGAAGCGTCTGAACTCTTGTCACGACCTGGGGCTTGTAGCCTATCATCGAAGCTTCAACGGAATACTCAGCGACCGGGACGTCCTTGATAATATAGTACCCCAGTTCGTCTGTTGCGGCTCCGTATTCGGTTCCTGCGAGTATCACGTTGACTCCAGGAAGGGGCTTTCCGGAAGCTGCGTCCGTTATCTTCCCTGAAAAACTGCCTTTCGGTATTTCAGCGTCTGCGGCAAAAATAGTCAGGACAAACAGCAAATGCATCTTGTTTCCTCCTTGGTATTCGGGGATAACCCGGTTTATGTGGTATTATATTTTTTTTTGGAATGGAGTCAAATCAAGCGGATATTTATGTTAAATGTTCTGAATATTTTATTAGGTTCTTAAAAAAGATTAGACGAACTAATGCTTCTTGACACAACCTTCCAATCATCTATAATCAGCAAGATATGAGTATTGTTAAATATGGAGAAGCCGTACTCAGAAACAAGACAAAGCCGGTGGTTGATTTTGATGACCGGCTCAGGAAGACGATAGAACAGATGAAGGCTAAGATGTTTGAAGCCAACGGAGTCGGTCTTGCGGCAACCCAGGTGGGCCTCGATTTAGCCCTTTTCGTTGCAAAGCTTGGAGAAGAGGTTTATGCTTTCGTCAACCCGGTGATTGTCCCGCTCTCAATGGAAAAGAATAAAGACGAGGAGGGGTGTCTTTCCGTTCCCGGAGTATGGGTTGAGGTTGAAAGGTTCGAACGCATAAGATTGCGCGCGCAGTATCCTGACGGCAAAGAGGTAGATCTTGAACTTGAAGGTTATCATGCCCGTATCGTTCAGCACGAGGTTGATCACCTTAACGGCGTGCTTATTATAGACAGGATTCCGCCCAAGAAAAGGCGCGAGATATCTGAACAACTTGACGAAATAGCCAGAAACAATTAACAGCGGAGGCTTGATGGCTCGAGCGTTTCTTTTTCCAGGACAGGGTTCGCAGGAAGTGGGAATGGCTAAAAGTTTATTCGACGCTTACCTAGAATTGAAAAACCATTTCGAGAATGCAGACTCGGTGAGCGGCCTAGAAGTCCTTAAGGCGATGTTCGAAGGACCAGAGGAGCAGCTCAAACAAACTCAGATAACTCAGCCTGCATTGTACGTTCATTCGCTGGCCGTTTTCAAGATGCTCAGAAACAAAGGCATAGAGGCTGATTTCTTTGCAGGCCACAGTCTTGGTGAGTTTTCGGCGCTCGCTGCAGCCGGCGTCTTTTCCTATGAGGACGGGCTTAAACTCGTCTCCAAGCGCGGAGCGTTAATGTCGGAGGCCAGAGAGGGCGCAATGGCGGCCATACTCGGGCTTGCGGATGAGGACGTTATCACGCTCTGCAAAGGTATTGACGACGTCTGGCCCGCCAACTTCAACTCCGAAGGACAGGTTGTTATATCGGGTTCGCCTGAAGGCATAGCAAAAGCTACGGCTCTTGCCAGGGAAAAAGGCGCAAAAAGAGCGCTACCGCTTGCCGTATCGGGCGCCTTCCATACGCCGTTCATGCAGAAGGCTGCCGCAGAGTTCAGGACCTTCATGGAGGGCTTCGAGTTCAAAGCGCCCCAAGGCAAGGTGATTCCTAACGTTACAGGCGAACCTACACGTGATCCCCAAGAGATCAGGAAGTTGCTCGGAGAACAGCTTACCTCCCCGGTGCGCTGGACAAAAACGATGCAGACTCTCGCGTCGCTTGATGTAACCGAGGCATACGAGCTCGGCCCGGGCAAGGTTCTTTGCGGACTCGCGAAGCGCGGGATTGCAGGAGCCGCCTGCAGCTCTATAGGCACCGCTCAAGAGATAGATTCCTTGAATCTCTGATGCTCTGCCCCCGCTGCAAGGTAGGGATGAGGGAGGAGCGCCGTTCGTTCCACAAGAAGCGCAAGTGGATATGCCCCAAATGCGGAAGAACCAGGATGCAGGCTGTGGGTACAAAGGGAAGCGGAAGTTTCAGAGATAGACGGAAGGCTGTCGACTAAAGGCTATTCCTGAGCATAGATAGAGACGAATTAGAAAGGCAGCCTCTAGCTGCTTTTCAATTTTTTCTATTCTGCATCAGGTCAGGGTAGAACCCCAAGGGAGTGCGAATATCCGCAGACCGAACGTAGGAACAAACCTTTAGAGGTGGACGACTTGGTTCCCGGGAAAAGCACAAAGCGCTATTTTGGTGCAAAGAGGGAGCCCCTTATAATCACGCACTCATATTCAAGGAATTGGATGGGGGGTTCCCCGCGAAATTACAGAGCAGAGTAATTTCGCGGGGTTCTAAAATTTCCGTATCACCATCTTGGCGATTTCCTTGAGGGTCTCGAATACGCCGATGCCCTGCGTCGCCACCGCTTCGAAGTACGGCACCTTCTCGGAATTCAGGAACTCCTCCATCTCGGGGACGGTCATAATGTTCGGAAGGTCGCGCTTGTTGTACTGCATCACATAGGGGCTGTCCGAAAGCTTGAGATTGAAGGACGCGAGGTTTTCCTTGAGGTTCTGCAGGCTTTCGATATTGTCTTCCTTGCGCTCACGCTGGGAATCCGCAACGAATATGATACCGTCTGCGCCTCGCAGTATTATGCGTCTGGATGCGTTGTAGAAGACCTGACCGGGAACGGTATACAGATGAAACCGCGTCTGGAACCCGCGCACGCTTCCGAGGTCTACAGGGAGAAAGTCGAAGAAGAGGGTGCGGTCCATCTCGGTAGCAAGCGTAATCATCTTGCCCTTTGTGCTCTGGTCTAGCTTGCTGTATATCCAGCGCAGGTTTGATGTCTTGCCGCCGAGGCCGGGCCCGTAGTATACTATCTTGACGTTGATCTCTTTGGTTGCGTAGTTTATCAGTGCCATTTTGAATCAGCCGAAAAGTCTGTCAAGTTCGTCTTCGATGTCCTTCGAAATGTCCTCGATGCTTGCATCTTCAGGTCCGCTCGTCTGCTGACCGCCAAATATCTCTTCAAGGATCTTCGAAAGCGTTTCGGATGCGTGTTTCACTCTCACCCGGACAAGACCGAGTGTGGTCCGCTGGTCGAAAATCACGGCAACGATGATGTTGCGCGCTATGACCTGAAAGTAGAGATGATCGCGTTCACCCTGGTGGTAGAGCGTTCGGAACTGAGCCTCTCCTATAATCTCCGCAAGCTGCGAAGTGGCTGCAAAATCGGCTGCGGCTAGCGTTGCGAACGCCTCAAGGTCAATCTTATCCGTTTCACCCGCGTTCGTTATCAAGTTCCCGTCGCGGTCAACCAGCATCACTGCCTTAGCGTCAGACTGCTGCAGAAGCTTCTCTATGTTTTCCTTTATCGACTGGAAACCCGATTCGAACAGCTTGATGCGATCTATCAACATGACTATCCGCTCGCTTGTTCCCTGCGGAGGAGTCTCTCCCACTGCTCCTGAACCTGAGCCTTGAACTGTTCTATAAGGCGCTCGTTACCAGGCTTAAAGAGGTGGCTGAAACGTCCCTGAGGTTTAAGAAAATCCTCAAGAGGTTTCGGCTCTCGAGGCTTCATGTTTATCTTGTATTTCCCGGCTTCCCATTCGTAAAGGGGCCAGAAAAGGGTGTCCACTGCAAGTTTCGAAATATTCATCGTCTGGTCGGTAGGATATCCCCATCCGGGAACGCAAGGAGAAAGAACGTTGATGAACGAGGGGCCATCAGCCGCAAGAGCCTTCTCGACTTTCTTTATAAGATCCATGTAGTAGCCGGGCGTCGCTTGCGCTGCGTATGCGGGCTCGTGCGCGATGACGATCTCGGTGAGATTCTTGCGTACCTGTTTCTTGCCGGGAACCTTGGAGCCTACAGGCGAGGTGGTTGTGTTGGCGCAGAACGGGGTCGCCGAAGAACGCTGATAGCCGGTGTTCATGTACGCGCCGTTGTCGTAGCAGACGTAGAGCATCTTGTGTCCGCGTTCGAGCGCGCCCGAGAGCGCCTGAATGCCTATGTCGTACGTGCCGCCGTCGCCGCCGAAAGCGATGAAGCGGATATCCTTGCTTATCTTGCCCTTGCGCTTGAGAACGTTGTAAGCTGCTTCGATTCCTGAAACGGTCGCGGCTGAGTTCTCGAAGGCGTCGTGAACGAGATTTATATTCCAGGCGGTATACGGGAATATGGTCGTGACCACTTCCATGCATCCTGTCGCGATGCCGGCAACCACAGGCTTGTCAGAAGCGGCAAGAAGTATCTGCCTCAGCGTAGCCGACGCTCCACAGCCTGCGCATGCCCTGTGTCCGCCGACAAGTCCTTCACTGCGCGCTGCAAGATCCTTAAGTGTAGCCATTACGCCTCCCCTCTTACGCCGAGGTATTGAATCATCTTCTCGACCTTTCCATTTTTTGCGACTTTCTCGATTTCATCGTAAACATGAACTATATCTGATATCTCTATGTTCCTGCCGCCGAGTCCGTAGACGTAATCGGTCATCAACGGTTTTTTCGGCATGTCGTAGAGCGCCGCACGCGTCTCCACGAATACAGGGCCGCCAAAGTCGGCCATTGTGTCGGAGCGGTCCATCACAGCAACGGCTTTGAACTTACCGAGCGCCTTCTTGAGCGCCTCGACTGGCAGCGGACGCCACATGCGCATCCGAACCAGCCCGACCTTGCGGCCTTTCTCGCGAAGGTCGTCGACCACTTCCTTGGCGGTATCGGCTGTCGAACCAGCCGTGAAGATAGCCACATCGGCGTCGTCAGTCCGGTATTCCTCAACCGTCGGGTAGTAACGGCCCGAAATCTTTTCGTAGTCGCGCGCCACTTTTTCGTAAGCTTCAAGAACCTTGCTCATTGCATCGAGCTGGCCGCGCTTGTGCTCGAAGTAGTAATCCTGCAAATCCAAAGGACCGAATGTCATGGGATGATCGGTATCCAGAGCCCGAAGCTTGGGTTTGAATTCGCCGATGAATTTCTGAACATCCGCATCATCAAGAACCTCAAGCCTCTCCATTGCGTGAGAGATGATGAACGCATCGGTGGAGGCTATTGCCGGAACACTCGTCATCTCCGCGAGTCTGAGAGCGATTATGATGGAGTCGTAGGCTTCCTGAGAGTTGGCGCAGTAAAGCTGAATCCAGCCCGCCTCGCGCGAACCCATGGTGTCCGAGTGATCGCAGTGAATGTTGATTGGCGCGGAGAGAGTGCGGTTTACAAGGGCGATTACGATAGGAAGCCTGTTGCCTGCGACGATGTAGAGGATCTCATGCATGAGCGCCAGCCCCTGGGAGGAGGTAGAAGTCATAACCCTTGCTCCGGCTACTGAGGCGCCGAAGCATGCCGAAAGCGCGGAGTGCTCGCTTTCGACGGCGACGAACTCGGTATCTACCTCTCCGTCCGCCACATAGTTCGAGAATATCTGCACAATCTCAGTTGCAGGCGTAATTGGATAGGCGGCTACAACATCGGGATTTATCTGCTTCATGGCGTAAGCCATCGCCTCATTTCCTGTCTTGGCAAGAGTCTTCATTTCTCCTCCCTTACCATTTCTATGGCCGAAGCCTTTGGAGGGCAGACCCACGCGCATATGCCGCAGCCCTTGCAGTAGTCATAGTTCATTCCCTTCATCTTGCCGTCCTCGACTACAATGGCTGTGTCCGGACAGTTTATCCAGCAGGCAAGACACTGAATGCATTTTTCTTCGGACCATAAAGGCCTCATGCTGCGCCAGTCACCTGTCTTGAAATGAAGAGATGTAGCGGGTTCATCTATTAAACACCCTTCCGGCAATTCCTTCCAGTTCATCTGCTTATCAAACTTCATGCTCATGCTATCTCCACTTCATCATAGGCGCGTTTGATTGCATTGACGTTTCCTTCCACCAGTTCTTTGCGGCCGCGGAACTTTTCGGACATTTTTGCCTTTATTGATTCAAGCATCGAGTTCCATTCTAGAGCGCCCGTTACCTTTACCATTGCACCCAGCATAACCGTGTTGGGAACATTTTTTTTGAGTATCTCTACAGCAATCTTTGTGGCATCAACTGTCGCGATCTTGATACCTTGCACCTTTATTTTCTCGCGCATCTTGGAAGCGCTTTCCTGCGTATTAATAATGAGTGCGCCGCCCGATGCAAGCCCTTCCGTTACGTTTACGGAATCAAGCAGGCTCGCATCAAGCACCACAACAACATCAGGATTCGTAACTTGAGTGTGTATGCGTATGGGTCCGTCTGAAAGACGATTGAAAGCCTTTACCGGCGCGCCGGTACGTTCCGGACCATATTCGGGAAAAGCCTGTATATATTTACCCGTCTCCATTGCTGCCTCGCCGAAGAGAAGGGCAGCAGTTTTAGCGCCCTGACCTCCGCGGCCGTGCCAGCGAACTTCGAAATATTTTTGCATTTAGCCTCCGAAATAATCGATTTTACGCCATACTGCGGACATTGTCAACACATTAAACACAAAGCCTTTTTTTGTCACGATTGCCCAGTAATGGTTGATAAAACAAAAAAACAGGCGATTAAACTCATAACTTAAGGACCTGGAAACCCAGGATGCCAGGAGATGATTCAGTAGTCCTAAGTAGTCCAGGATGCGATATCTTATTTGTTATTAACGACTGGATAGTCGTACACAACATCTAAAGATGGTGCGGTTTCGAAGTCATTATCTTGACATGGACAAAACTGCGCTTAGGATTAGAGCTTAAATCAAAAAAAGGAGATTCCTGATGCGTGAAGTGAACAAGTACCTGGAAGAAATGGCTGAGTGGCTTCAAGAGGCTTTTTCGGTGTGTATAGTGGGCGAGGACGGCCTTATACTTGCATCAAAAACCAGAGACGGCGGAGAAAATGCAGATTTTACGAGCGCGGTGCTTACTGAAGTGATGAGAAATATATCGAAGATAGTGAGGGAGATACGCAAGGGGAATCTTGTAGATAATCTGCTTTCTACAAGCGACGCGCATTTCCTAACCAAGCCGATTGACAATGAAGGCAAGGTGTTTCTGGCGATTGGCGTACCCCGCGGCGCCAATCTTGGTGCGGTCCGCTACGTAAGCAAAGTATATTCAGACAAACTCCGTTCGTCTCTTCCATTACCCGGAGCGTAAGCTAGAAATAACTCCTTTTTCACCGAAGCGATTACAATTTGTCCTGTGTTTTGGGCTTTTGGGGGGGGAGATTATCTGGGCAGAATCCCGTCTGTTCCGATAGAATCAGCGGCAGTCTCCCAGAAATCGGTGCCTTTGTTCTTCTTGCCCGATTCAGTAGGCAGGAATTTGCTGAGTCCCGCGTCAACCACGATTCTTCTTTCCTCAGCGGTTAATCTTTCGTAGAGCTCGGACAGATGATCGGAGAGTTCGGCTCTTGTGATGCCCGTCTGGGCGGCTTCGTTCATCTGCTCAAGGGTTTGTCTGTAGGCAAGATGCTTGTCATCTATAGGCATATCGTAAGGGATATTGTTCGTCACTCCTTCGTTCTCCAGCATCCTGATATCGAAACCCTTTGAGTAGGTCCACTTGTTGAAGTCAGTAAAGATGCGGTCCCTTATGCGAGGCTTTACCCTGTTGATTATCAACCTGTATATGACGTCCGATGTCTTGCGGAATACGGTCCGCAGCAGGGCGGATTCGGAATCCTCGGTCGTAACAAGCCCTTGCTTCTTTAACTCAGCGATGGTTATGGCGACCTTGGTTTTTGGTTTCCCGAGGATTCTTGCAATCTCCGGAAATGAACGTCTGCCGTTTATTTGAGAGATAATCGCCCAGCCGAGGGCGCCGAATTGAAAATCCTTGGCGGCTTCGGGGTCTACCGGCGCGAGAACGAGAGCGGCCTCGTCGAACGGCAATTCCTGACGCGCAGAGTCCCATTCGGTCGCCTGCTTGGAGGCTATCATCAATATGTCAGTGAGCGACTTTGATATGCGGCGGGAGAGATTGACCCCCTCCTCATGAAATTTGAAGGCGCCGGAAACGAGGATGAAGAGTTCTATAAAAGCCTCATCACCGACTAGTTTGTTTGTTTGGCAATCCAGGAGATCGCCGTTGGAAAAGAAAAGCTGACCCTCGACCTCACCGGTTACCTCAAGCCTACCCGTCTTGCGACTCATGGTCAGAAGCTGGATTATATCAAGAAAGCCCTGGCGCTCTATTTTTCCCTCAAGCATTGAGCTTTAACTCCTTATCGAGTATATTCTTCGACGGCGCAAGATACTCTTCTAATATCAAAACGCTTATAGAGCTTAAAGACGTCGATATCATTTCTATATTGACGCCCTCCTTTGCGAGAATTGAAAAAACCTTTCCAGCAATACCAGGAATGCCTGAAAGCCCCTTTGCATAAACGGTAAGTATGCCCATCCCGGGATAGAGAATAAATTCCTTAATACTTAAATCGCTCAAAGTCTTAAGATGCTCGACTGCATTCTGGGCATCATCCGACATTATGGCGAAAGAAATATCGGCGGTATTGTCATTAATAATGCTTTGGGTAATCATCTCGATGTTGAAACCCTTTGTTCCCAGGGCGGAGAATAGCTCAGCCGCAATACCCGGAGAGTTGGATAAAGATTTGGCAACTACCATCGTTATTTTTGGCTGGGTCTCAATGATTAAATCAATCCTGTCCTGCATACATCCTCTTGTGTTTAAGATTATAATTAAATATCAACTTATGTCAATGCTTTTCGATATCTTAAGCTACTGAATCCTCTTCTTTGTCCAGAATTCGCATATATCCCCATTATCGCTCATCAGCTGAGACTCGATAGGTCCCCATCTGAACCATACGGATTTGCCCACGTACTGTCGAGCCCAGAAACAGTTGGTTTTAGATGCAATAACCCAAACCTCTTCGTTCTCGCGGACTACCCAAAGCTCCGAACCAAAATCGTCCTGGGTCAGCACGGCCTGTTCCCATCTTCCTGGATACCCGCTTTTTTGTTCGGGTTTATCGTCCTTTACAGCAGGCGTTGTCGACACGCAACCCGCAAACAGAACAATACTTAAAGACATCACAAAGATTTTTTTCATAAACATCTCCTCCGGTTGACCGATGTTTATATAAGCATAGGTAATTCTCATGAATTGTCAAGGTTAATAACAAAATCAAAGCGGTTTTTTTTGATAACTAACGAGCGTAATCCCCTTAAACCGACCCTGTTTGAAAAAACTGCAGGATCAATACCTGGATCATAAGATTTTAACTCTCTTATTTTCTAAAAACGAATCGGATTTGAACTGAGATATTGAGTAAGCCTGCTTCAGAATTGGATAAAAAGCTTCCTGGCTTTTTCGATTGAAAAGGAGTGGGGAAAGAAACGACTGGAGTTTTAATGTGTAAGCGTGAAGAAGGTCAGCCTAAAATATCTATTCGGTGTCCCCGCGAGCATGCTAAGCAGGCTTGTGGGGTGGAATCCCCCTCCCCCCTATCTGAGATTCAAAAAAAGAGAGGGCTGGCTTTCGCCAGCCCTACAAATCTTAGAGGATGGGGTCCTCGCACGATTGCGAAGCAATCGGGTGGGATTGTTTGCCGGGGTCCCCGGCCGAATACGTAGTATTCGGTTGGGGTGATTTTATACCCAGCCGCGCAGTTTGACGGCTTCGGCCACGCGCTTTACGGCCACAAGGTATGCGGCAAGGCGCATGTGCACCTTCTTGTCCTTGTGCATATCGTAAACTGCGTGATATGCCTTGGTCATCTTGGCGTCAAGCTGCTTCTGCACCTCTTCAAGAGGCCAGTAGTAGTTGTACGTGCCCTGTACCTGCTCGAAATAACTGACGGTTACGCCGCCCGCATTCGCGAGGAAGTCCGGAATGACGTGCACGCCGTTCTTGTGGAGAATGACGTCCGCTTCCGGCGTGGTAGGTCCATTGGCGAGTTCGCAGCTTATCTTTGCCTTGACGTTCTTGGCGTTATCCTTCGTGATGACGTTCTCAAGGGCGGAAGGATACAGGATATCTACATCCAGTTCCAGCAACTCCTCGTTAGTTATCTTGGAGGAGCCGGCAAAGCCCTGCACGCTGCCTGTCTTGAGCTTGTGATCGACGATGGCCTTGGGATCCATTCCGTCCTTCTTTATGATGCCGCCTGAGGAGTCGGAGACTGCGATAAGCTTCCCGCCGCCGAGAATCTCGGGGTGCAGGAGCGCGGCGAACTGTCCGGCGTTGCCGAATCCCTGAATCGCATATGTTCCCTTGGGGTCAATCTTGAGGGTTTTCGCTGCCTCACGGACGGTGTATACGCCGCCGCGCGCGGTAGCGTCGCCGCGACCCTGGGAGCCGCCTATTGGAATAGGCTTGCCTGTTATTACCGAAGGATGGTTGTAGCCCTTAATGGCTTCATACTC
This sequence comes from bacterium, assembly GCA_012517375.1. NCBI lineage: Bacteria > bacterium. The sequence continues at coordinate 37,770 of JAAYVC010000012.1, forward strand.
GTCCATCATCCACGCCATTATCTGGGGGGTGGTGTAGACGTCAGGAGCAGGACAGTCGCGGTCGCCGCCCAGTTCGTGGGCAATAACCTTCATCCATCCGCGTGCAAGACGCTCTTTTTCCCTCTCGGAAAGCTTCTTGGGATCGCATGTTACGCCGCCCTTGCCGCCGCCCAATGGGATATCGACGACGGAGGTTTTCCACGTCATCCATGCGGCAAGCGCACGCACGGTGTCTATGGTCTCGTCAGGATGCCAGCGAATCCCACCCTTTGTGGGTCCACGGGAGTCGTTGTATTGAACTCTGTAGGCGTGAAAGACTTTCGTGGTTCCGTCATCCATCTTAACGGGGACGGTGAATACGTATTCCCGGCGGGGCCAGCGCAGTATCTCGCGCATGGCGGGCTCTAAGCCGAGTATCTCTGCCGCTTCGTCAAATTGAGCTTGTGCTATTTTAAAGGGGTTCAGCTCTTCGCTCATTAGTTATCCTCCTAAATTGAGGTTTTAGACATTAGGGTTTTTAAAATTTTAGTTTCTCCTTTAGTTTGATGTCCCGCGTCTCCTCTCTCCGTTATCCCCTTCCTGCACTCCAGTATCTTAGAGTCCGAAGGACCTTGTCACTCGCTTATGACCTTCAGCTCTACACGCCTGTTCATATCCCTGCCGAGAACGGTTCTGTTGTCCCCGATGGGCGAAAGTTCACCGTACCCTTTTACGATAAGGCGTTTTTCACCTATGCCGCGCTTGACCAGGTAATCGCGCACTGCCTCCGCTCTGGAACGAGAAAGCTCCCTGTTCTCCTTTGCGTCGCCTATGCTGTCCGTATGTCCTTGTATCTCGACAACCATGTTCGGCCTGTCCTTTAGAAACTTGACAACGTCTTCGAGAACTGGAATGTATCGCGGTTCAATCATCTTCTCGCCTGGCTTGAAATGGAAAATAGTCCAGCTTTTGCTGAGCACTATGTTCATCTCGGTAGTGCGGCTTGCCTCCGCCTGGCATGTAATCTCGCGGTCGAAGTACCCTTTAGACTCGGCGCGAAGGCTGTACTTGCCGGCATCGAGACCCACTATTCTGTATTCGCCGTTGCGTGGACCGGCCCGTACAACGTCGTTCGCCTCGATAATATAGACGTTTGCGATAATGCCTGTGCCGTCATCTCCGTCAAGCACCTTGCCCTGAATGGTTCCTTTGTTAGATATATCCTCAAGAAGCAAGTCAAGCTTGGTGTTTGATGAGGAGTTCGTCTTGACAGTCACCGTCTTGCTGCGGAAGCCCTCAAGCGATGCCGCCACCTTGTAAGACCCTTGAGGCAAGGCGCGGAGGCGGTAGGCGCCGTTCTCTGTGGAAACGGCGCTCTGGTCATAATCGTCGCCGATTATTTCGACGTTGGCGCCGGGAGCCGCCTCTCCTGAAGGGTAAAGGACCCTGCCGGATAAGGTTGAACCTTTTAAGGCTGAGTGGGGGGATGTATAGAAGTTCAATCCCGCAGTAAGCCAGGGGTAGTATCCGGACGAGGGGTACATTAGGTTTTCGAGCCGCGTGGCGGCGAAGTAAACCTCCCAGTTGCTGAATCCGACCTTTGTTCCGAGGTTGATGTCCCGGCCGTCGTACTCGGCAGCAATGGAGAGCCATTCCTCGTAGTTGAATTCGAACGCGCCAAAGAGACCGAACGCAAAGTTGGATACGCCCGTGTTGTTGAAAATATCGGTATTCAGGTATCTTTCGAAACCGTAATAGCCTGTGTAGCGGCCCCTGCCCAGACCGAGATGGGTCCTGAAGTACTTTCCGAACTGTTTGGAAGCGACTGCGAAGGCACTGAACCATTCCTGCTGCTCCCAGTACGAAAAGCCCGGTTTACCTGTGATAAGACGGTCCTCGGGGTCATTGTTGCCTGCGGCAGGGTCTGTGCCGCCGCCGAACGAGCCTATATAAGGAACCCACGTAATCTCGTGCATTCCGATGGCAAGTGAAGGGTAATATTTCCCTTCACGAACCAAAAGGGCAGTTACGCCGAGCGCATAGTTCTCAAACGAATAAGCAGAAAGAGATAGTTCGAGAAAATCTCCAATGCCCGCTCCCACGCAAACATCCAGGTCATAAGGAGACCTTGGGTCGGCAACTGCCAAAGAAAACGCTCCAACAGCCGTGCCCTGAATGACCTTGTGTCTCAGAACATAGGCCGTAGGTATATCTATAAGTAGCGAAGAACGATTAAATTCGGCAAAGAGCGAAAGGGCTGTCCCAAAAAGGACGAGCGCTATCTTCTTGCCCATCTCGCCTCCTTTTTCAGTTTACAATTTATAAAGTTTATTGATAAATGGGGCGTTTGTCAAGGTAAATGTTTCGAGTACTTTTACCGCCCGATTTCCTTTTTGCAGTCGCCGATGAGCTTTTCTATGTCTTCCTTTACGCCCTGCCTCTTGTAGAAATCCGAATCCGAGTAATCCTTCTTGATAGTTTCGAGGTTTACGAGCGCTTTTTGCAGTAATTCCACGCTTCTCGATTCCGATTTTTCGAGTTTCTCCGCCCCGATGCAGGATAAGACGAGATAGTAGTGCACCGAAGGTGCAAGGTCAAGTCTGGCATCATCGCCCGTGGTATAGCAAGTGAGCCATTCCTCGAACTCGGTAATTGCCTGAGCATACTGCTCTAAGTTGTAGTAGCATCGTCCGAGCTGAACGGATATCTCAGGCATCCTGTCCTTAACTGCATCCGGAACAGGCCAGCTTTTGAGCTTCATAAGAATGTCTTTGGCTTCATCGTAGTTCTTTGATTCCATCAAAAGGTAGCTCAAAAGAAAAAGCGGATCAGGAAGGTACTGGCTTTGCGGATTACGTTCACTTATCTTCCGTATCTTTTTTCTCAAATCCGGAATGTCATAAACAGTTGGATTATAGATTGGATGAGGGGTTGTCACATTTTTTTCTGTAGTTCCGAGTTCCTTCGTGAGTCGCTTTGCGTAAACCTCGGCCGTTTTCTCGTCGCCTATGCTCAGGTAGTAATCGAATAGAGACGCAAGCCCGAATCCGTAAGCGTCGCGATAGATAGAGCGGTTAGTCTTCATCCTTCCACCGACCACCTCCACCCTCTTTTCTGCATTATCCACCTGCTTAGCTCGCATATAAAATTCTATCATCTTCTGGCAGGCGTCGCCTGCCGTCCTTCGTTGGGGGTAGGTATCCGCGATATGCTCGTAAACAAGAAGGGCATCGCCAAAGAAATTTAACTGCTCAAAGCTCTTACCACGCCAGAATAGCGAGCGGTCAACAAGGCTGTCTGCCAGGGCATTGTAGGTGAGCTTCTTTGTCTCTTGTTCACGATTCAACGTTAACTTCATCTCTTCTTCGCAGTTTTTCTCGTCAAAGAAACATTTCGCCGCATTCAGGAAATCGCCCTTAAAGTATTGAGCAAGTCCCTGACCATACCTTGCAAGAACCAATGCGTCCTTGTTTCGGGTCGAGGCGATGATGGAGTCAAACTCCGAAAGCGCTGAGTCGAACCGCTTAGCCTCCAGATCGTACCACGCGAGAGAGACCCGGGCGATGTCGCTTACAAAGGATTTGGGGTACTTTTTAAGGATGCTTTGATATTCCTGTCTTGCCTGCTCCCTTCTCTTTACGTTCCGAATCTCGCCCCTGTTGTAGGAAGCGTAGTAGGTTGCATCCGCCTGGTTGAAAAGGATGAACGCCCGCAAGTCTGCGCCGTGCGGAACCGATAAGGAATCATCTTCTGTCGATTCGAGATAGTTTTTCGAAAGAGACATAGCCGCATTATAGGTTGATAGCTGGTCACTGCGGTTGAGGCTAAGAAGCGTCATGGACAATGCATACTCGTACAATAGACTCATTGCAGGCGTCGAAGCGGTGCTTGGCTCCTCGACTATCTCCTCGTAGTAATTGAGGGCGGCATCATACTTGCCCCTCTCGAACTCCTTGTTAGCAAGCCTTAAGACCTCGATTCCGAGCGAAAGCATTGAGTCGGAAGTATCTGCATCTGCAAACATGGAATCCACTGAAAGCCGCGCCGGTATCTCGAAGGACGAAAGAAGCTTTGGCCGATATTCAACTAAACCAGCAACAACAACATCGACTGGATCTACATATGTTATCGGGGATGATTGCGATACAATTAAAAGCAACAAATTAAACATACTCCCTCCTTGGGTTAATTTTTATTGATTAACTCATTATATGATTGAGGGTTAATTTGTCAACAAAGGCATGGGTAAGCTCAATCTTACCTGATTATTTTATCTCTTTCCATTTTTAAAGAGAGGCATTACCCTCCATTTTTTCCCTCCCCTCAGGTAAGGGAGGACCTCTCTCTTGGCAGGAAGGTAGGGTGGGGCGACTCCGTGAGGGTCTTCTGAGGAGGGTTGGAGTCCAGGGCATACGCGAACGACGCGATTCAGACGTCTGGTGCAAAAAAACGGGGTCCGCACGAAATCGTTTCACGATTTTGTCGGGTGTATATACTCCTTGACACGGACGCTGTTTTTCTTACAATCCTTTCTATAAAACAAACATCAATGACCAAGGAGGCTTAATGCTTAAGCGTATTTCCGCAGTAGTATTACTCGCGGCGGTGGTGGCAATGGGATTTCCGGCCATTGGAGGCAGCAGGGGTTTTTACAGGGTGACGGACACCAAGTCGGACGGTTATGGAATGCTTTCACTATCCCTGCACAACACCTTCCAGCGCATGAACGTCGGCGGCACCGATTTTTACCAGCTCGGACTCCGCGGCGGCGTTACATATGCTCCGCTGGACTGGATGGAGTTCTGGGTATCGCCTACATACGGAGTGTGGACGGAGGATTTTGGATTCGGAAACATGAGAACGGGTTTCTATGACACGAAGTTCGGCCTTAAAGCTAGCGTAATCGGAATACCGGTCTTCAAGTTCGGGGCAATGGGTGTCGGCTCTTTCAGCACCCTTAACGACCAGTTCGGCTTGACGCCGGCAGGCGTCACGCCGGGCTTCGGTTTCGGCGGCGGACTTCTTCTGGGCTTCGACTTCAAGGATGTCTCGATAGCCGCTCCCTTCAACCTGGTTCTGAACCTTGGTTATCTCGGCAATACGGGCGCAGGCGTCGGAGACTCGCTCGCCATGTGCCTGGGTCTGGAACTTCCTGCAAAGACTTACGCCGTAACGCTCGAGGCAACCACAACCCAGGGCATGAGTTCGCTCTTCAACCTGGACTCGAACTCCATCAGGATAACGCCCGGCATCAAGTTCACCTTCCCGTTCGGCGTCGGTCTTGACCTTGGACTAGACATTGCATTCGGTTCGGATAATTTCGGCAATCCTATACCTACCTTCCAGGGCATCTTCGGCATCAATTTCGTATCACCCTTCTTAAGACCGTCCCCTCCCCCTGTCGGCGTGATAGCGGGTTCTGTCAGGGATGATATCTCTGGTAATCCGATTGCCGCAAGGGTTTCGTTCGTTGATACCATGATAAAGATACCGGCCGTAATAACCGACGCTGCCACCGGCGTCTACGAGTTCAAGGATGTTCCCGTGGGCGTCGTAACGATTAAGATTCAAGCAGAAGGCTACCGCGAGACGAGCATTCCGGTGGTCGTAAAGGAGAATGAGACCTCCACGCAGGATATAACCCTTATGCCTAAGCAGACTTACGGTTCAGTCACCGGTGTTGTCAAGGATGCAAAAACGGGCAGGCCCGTTGTTGCAACCGTAACCTTGAAGGGTCTTTCAAGACCTGCGGTGAAGACGGACGGCAACGGATACTACAGGATAGACTCAATTCCCACAGGCGTTGCCTCTATTGAAGCTTCGGCCCCCGAATTCATGCCGACCATAAGCACCATTCAGATTGAAGTGAATAAGACCGCAACGCTCGACTTGACGCTCAAGACGACGAAGGTAGTGGGCCAGCTTCTGGGCCAGATAAAGGACCGCAAAACAGAGGAGCCCGTATCAGGTACGGTCACCTTCCCTGATACGGATATAAAACCGGTCAAGTCCGACCCTGCCACTGGAGTGTTCAAGGCTGAGCTTCCCGCAGGCACCTACGCGATAGTTGTCTCCGCAGAGGGATATATTGACCAGCCCTCCCCTCTCGTGATCGTCGAAGACCAGGTCACCGAAAAGGAGTTCAAACTGGTAAAGAAAGGCATGACGTTCACTCTGCGCGGCATCTACTTCGACTACGACAAGGCTACAATCAAGCCGGAGAGCTATCCGGTTCTCGACGAAGCGGCAAAGATACTCAAGGAAAACCCCTCTATCAGGGTGGAGATTCAGGGACATACGGATTCGGACGGCTCCGACGAGTACAACCAGAAGCTCTCAGAGGCCCGCGCGGCTTCGGTCGTAAGCTACTTCGTTATGCAGCATGCGATAGACGCCAAGCGTCTTGTTGCAAGAGGCTACGGCGAATCAATGCCTGTCGCATCGAACGCTTCAGAAGCGGGCAAGGAGCTCAACCGCAGGGTTGAGTTCGTAATACTCGGAGAAATCTGAAATGGCAAAAGAAACCGAAACAGGTAAAGCTAAAAAGACATCCTTTGCGGCAGTACTCGCGTGGATTCTTGCAGGATTGCTTCTGGTATCGGTTTTTATTAACTTAATCACGTTTCTCTCCATACAGGGTTTCAAGAAGACCCTGAGCCAGATGCACGAACCCGTGTACGTCTATTTCACCCAGGAACTCAACTCGATTGAAGCGGAACTAGAGACCCTTTCGACCGCAACAGGCGGCGACAAATCGCCCTTCGTGAAGGATGAACGCAAGCTGAAAAAAGCTATCGACCATGCCCGGTCGCTTTGGGAGCAGACCCGCGAGCGGGAAGCCGAAGCGTGGTTCAACGCCTACCGCAGGGCAAAACGCGCCGAGGATGAGGTCGAAAAACTCTGGAAAGACTACCGCAAGGAGCTTGGGCTCCAAACTGTTCAGTAATTTGAGGATTAAAAGATTGAAGGGGCCGCAAGGCCCCTTCTTTGCAAATCAGACGATCAGAATTACTTGCCTTGCGTCCGTTCTCGCAAAAGCTGGTCGATGACAAGCTTAAGATCGGAATTATCTTCTCTTGCACCCAACCTGCGGTACCGAATCCGACCTGAAGAATCGATAATACCGTGCCACGGTATTGACCCCGGTAATCTGAAGGATTTCATAAAAGGCTGTCCCTCAGTGATAATAAGATTTGCATAGTCAAAGGGATGTTCGCTGAAATATTCTTTCAAGGCTTCAGGAGAGTCGCCTGTAAATGCAAGGAATACGACTCCAGTATTCTTGTAGTCGCTTACGAGTTTATTCAAATCCGGTATTTCTTTCTTGCATGGACCGCAGCCAATGCCCCATACATTAACTACAACAATCTTGCCCCTGTAATCGAACCATCTGCCCGCATTACCTTCGAGATCCTTGAACCCGAAATCAGTGGTTGTATTGAGATTCTCTTCCTGGGAAGTCATCGCTTCTCCGAGCCATTCCTCGAATCCGGCGCGGCTGCCTGTATTAAGAAGATGTAATCCCTCAAGGGCAGGTCTTGCATTTTGGTTGCCAAGGCTGTATGCTTTCAAAAAGTAATCCTGAGCCCGTTTATAACGTTCAAGACGTTGCCAGACCTTTGCCTGCTCAAAATATGCATCGGCTTCATAGTCTCTTTTAAAAAGAGTGACGAAGCTGAAATCCGCAAGCGCTTCATCATACCTTTTCAAACCTGCGTAAAGCTTACCGCGCTCAAGCGTCCAATTCTCAAGCCATCTAGTAACGGTTGCCGGATTAAGACTTGGATCTCCTGTATTCTTTTGGACTTCTCCGCAAAGAATGATCTCTACAGCCCTCGAATACTCTCTTATTGCTGAGGCAGTGTCAGCTTCATGGACGTAAAACATCGCCAGAAAGGAATGAAGCATTGGATTGAGCGGTTCTTTCGATAAAAATCTCTTGATTATTTTTTCTCGTTCCTTTTTGCTTAAGCTGGTAGAATCCTCAAGCCACCTTTTCGTAGCAGTATTAATAAGAAAGCTGAAACCGGTTCTTTTCAGTTCATCATCTATCCATTGATTAAGTGTATCCTTCCTTGCTTCGGATAGACAGGCAGGATCAGTGTATGCAACGTAATCTACGCTGCTTAATGCATTTGAGTATTCCTTCTTTCCGGAGTATTTTTTTCGCATTTCAGTAAGCAGAGCCCATGCAGTATCAGAATTTGAAAGCCTCATGAAACCATCAATACAGGCAAAATAATAGTAAGGGTGCTCTAAAGGATTTGCCCTCAAGCTGTCAAGCAGTAAAAGCGCAGAATCTCTCGGGTAACGGTTTGAACTCGCCCTAAAAAGCCTGTTTCTTATCTCTGAAAGCTCCTCCTCGATTGAATGCCAGCCCGAAGGCTTCTCAAGCATTATTTCAAGAGTGGCTCGCGCATCCCAATCTTCTAATGAGTAGAAATAAATCAGAACACTTGATGCAGAATCTGGCGCCCTGAAATGCATTCGTGAACTGTTGCCTTCCTGCTCGAAAGCTATAACCTTTTCCATATCAATACACCCGTATACAGGGACATGCCCTTTTATCAATGCACCAGGTGCATCGTGATGGTACGTTACCGTCACGGTATCGCCCCATGCAGGTTTCTCAGGCTCCCATATAATAACGGGTTGAACCGTATCAGGCGCTTGTGAAATAATAACAACTTGAAGTAAAACCGCTAACATCCTTTCTCCTTAAGGTTAAAGATTTGCGTATATACGGTTGAGTATAATTTAAAAACATATGTTGTCAATATCTTCTGCCACGTCTGAAACGCCCTTTGCACGGCTTCAAACTCATCGCCGTTGATGCAGCCAGGGTCCCCATCCTCGTTAATCTTGTAATGTACATTTATAGGATCGTAGGGCTGTGCTTTTGGCGGAATAGGCCAGTAGCCCAGAAGGTTGTAGGCAAACGCGACTTGAGCACAACCAAATAAAACCAAGGAAACGAGAATCAGCCGCTTCATTGATTAGCCTTTTGGATGAAACTGGCAGACAGTTTACATATCGCATCACAAAGTGGCATTGGTCTTTGCGTAAAAAGGTAAACTGAATCGTTGGCAATAGTATATTTCATAAGGGGGTGTACGTTGTAAAGGTGGTCGGTTTTTGAATTCTGCAGTGGTCTGTCAAATAAGGCGGCTAAGAATACTTCTCTCGTTGTAAATTTTGGTCCATCAGGATTCAACAGAAACGACCCGTCAGGACATTCGCCGCCTTCGTAAACAATTTTAAATGAACCCTGAGGTAGAAGCAGACTATCATTTTTGGTATAGAGTGCAATAATACTTGAAGAAACAAGTGTAACTGGGGTTACTCGTCGAAAGGGTTTATCGTTCACGACTCCTTCAATCGTATCCATTGAGTACCAGATGCTGTCCACTTTTGCTATGACAACCATATTAGTTGAATCCAGCATATACTGAAATGTTAGCGGTTTGCCTACGAATGAGTTTACGAGCGGTAAGCAAAGCACTATACTTAGAAACACGGACATCCTTCATCCTTGAGGTTAGAAGATTGATTGTACAAATAGATTTTATTAATAAAACATTTTATGTCAAGTCATTTTATTATTCGAGTTGTGTGAGGGGACCCCAAAAAAGTTGCGAAGCGGCTTTGTGGAGGTAAAACTACGCTTCTTCTTCGGGTGGCGTAGCCCTGCTTACGAGAAGGCTTGAGAAGAGGAGTATTTCAGCTAGCACCCGCATGTAGACAAGGACGAGTGTAACCCACGCCAAAGCGCCGTATATGAGCACTCGGCTGCCCGCAAACTGGATAAACGCAGAGCCCACCACGCCGATGAGCTGCCATACTACCGAGGAAATGAAGGCAATGAGAAGTGTAGGCCAGAACCTGAGCCTGCGTCTGGCAAAAAGGTAGAAGAGTCCGAGGAGAACGAGCGTAAAAAAGAATCCGCCGATAGCCTTGCCTCCCCAGTAGACGAGCGCGGGCGAGAGCTTGAATGAATGCCTGAAGTACGATGCGATGGTTGAGAATGAAACCGCGACGAAGAATAGCAGAACGCCTGAAACCATAAGGGCAAGGGAGATCAGTCTGCCGGTATGAAACTTGCGGCGCGGAGCCGAAAGCATAGTGGCAAAAGCACGTTCGAGCGAGTCGAAGAGCGCGATGGAGACCGTAAGCAAAAGGATGATACCTGCAATGCCAATTGCTCCCCAGTTGCCTGCAGCTTTAGTCAGGTGAGAAAAGAAAAAACCCTGCGCATCCGGAGGCAGGAAATCAAGGAAATTCTCAGCAATGAAGCTTTGAACATTTGGACGGAACCTGTAGCTGTAAGCGGCAACAGAAACAGCAAGGAAAAGCAACGGCAGAAGCCCGAAAAGAAAGCTGAATCCCAGTCCTTTTGCCAGAAGCGGACCGTTACGCCGGTTGTACTTGTTCATAATATCCCCGAACTCGCGCCCCAGCTTTGAAAATATCCCGCTTTTAGCCCTTCGGCTTCTCAACACTCTCCTTTGCATTTGCTTCGAGCGCACGCGCCTCCCTGGAAAACAGCATAGCGTATATGATGCTTCCTCTTCCCATAGCCATAGCCACGAATATCATTAATACTCCAAGAACGTAGAATATTCTTGATGGAATGCCCGCCCATCTACCCAGAAAGAGAAACAAAGCGCTAAGGATAAATGCGGAGTAAACTCCAATAAATCCAATGGAATATAGTCCTACGTTGGAGTTCGTTTTCATGCGGAAGAGTTTTTTTACGAGCTTCCCTGCCCATAGCGAGGCCTGGGGAACTGCAAGCATCCAGATGAAAAAAAGAAAGAGTACTGCAAAGGGAACCAGCGCAATACCAACGAGAGTGATAACGAGAACAACAAACGCTGCAGCAATAGCAAGTTTCATGATTATGCCGGTTAACAACATCTTCCATGGATTGCGTTCAACAAGAAGGGTTGATCGTCTCTGCCAGCGTTTGAACACGACAAGCGCAAGGAGACCGACAAGATACAATAAAGCAACGCTTATAAGGCGCCAGATTCCGCTAATTACATGACGGTAATGCCTGTCCTTGCGCAGCTGGA
>JAAYVC010000013.1 GCA_012517375.1 bacterium
ATACCCCGTTTCTTGCGCACGAGGACGTGGGCGATAAAAGACCGCTCCCTGACACAGTAGCGACAGGCTATCCTCAAGCGGCCTTAAACGATGAAGGAATACTTGTAGTAACCTGGGTTCGCGGCGTTGTTACCGCTCATATGCAGCCGCGCTACCAGGTGTTCGACGCCGATGACAACCCGATTGATTGGGAGGCTTTAGGTCACCGGGTTGATAATGGTGACAGCCTAGCAGGCGCATGTGCCCCTAAGCCCTTCTGGCTCGATAATGACCGATTCGTCGTGTTCTGGACCGATTACTGCGCTCCGAGACCTACGCCGAACTTACCCTGGTTCGCACGCGTATTCGACGATCGCGGCCTTGCACATCAGTCTATATGCACTGTTATGTGGGGCGATTCTCTGCACACAGGTCCTTCAAAGACTCCTTTTTCCATGTCTGTATCATCAGACGACAAGTTCAGCTGCACGTACAACAGGTCATACTGGTATCCAATAGACACGCTTTGGCCTCAGAGTCATTCATGGGAGCACCAGGCAGGTTTTCTGGGAGGAATAGTAGGCAACGAACCCTGGCGGAATACCACAGTTTTTGAGTACAGTCCTGCTTACGGTTCAGATACGGTATGGAGTGCGATATGGGACTCGAGGTACAGTTTTCGACTGTACTTGCAGGTTCCAGCTGTTGCCTGTTCCGATGACCGTATCGTGTGGGTGTACACGCGCTTTCAGACGGACACGGTGTTCGAAGCGTACGCCATCGTCTCCGACTGGGACATGGGCGTCGGCGTCGCAGAAGAACCTGAGACAAGTGGTGAGACAAGGGACTTAAGCCCCTTGTCAGTTACGCCAATCGGCTCAACCATCACCCTTAGCTACTCGAGCTGCCCGAACGGTTTCTCTGCATACGTCTACGACGCATCAGGCAGGAAGGTGGATGAGTTACACTCAACCCAAAGCGAGGGCACAATCGAATGGGGCGAGTATCACGGTCCGGGAGTTTACTTTATTAAGCTATCCATGTTGAATAAATCGACGACCGTAAAGGTACTTATTATTAAGTAAAGGCTTTGTTCGGAATATTTGCAAGGCGGGGCCAAAGCTCCGCCTTCTTTTTAAATAAATGCTTGACAATCACCTTTCAGCGCATATCCTACGCAAGTAAGTGCTGCTGAGACGGGAATAAACGTCGAAGCATAGAGGAGTATCTATGAGCCAAACAAACTGGATAATGCTTTTTATATGGGCAGGGGTAGCCGTCATTTTTCTCGTAGGAGAGATATTCTCCGCAGGCTTCGCGCTTTTATGGTTCGGCATAGGAGCAGGCGTTGCCGCCGTGCTCGCGCTCCTTAACCTGCCAATCTGGCTTCAAGTTATAGTTTTTATCGTACTATCTAGCGTTTTATTCGCATTTTCAAGAATCTTCTTCAAGCGTGTTACGCGCAATGCACATAACGTAGGTATCGCTTCGGACAGGGCAATAGGCAAAACCGGGATTGTTATTGATAGAATTGACCCCGCAATCGGCAAGGGTACGGTAAGAGTCGAGCACGAGGAATGGAGGGCTGAAAGCATTGACGGCAAGGTTATAGAAGCAGGCTCTAAAGTCGAGATTGTACGCCTTGAAGGTGTGCGTTTATTTGTAAAACCCAAGGAGGAATAAATGCCTGTAGTATGCTGGGTATTACTACCTATAGGAATAATCTTTATTTTAATAGTGGTGTTGAGTTCGCTTCGCATTGTCCAGCCGTGGCAAAAAGGTCTGGTTGTCAGGCTGGGACGCTATCAGAGAACGGTAAATCCCGGTCTTAACATGGTTAACCCGTTTCTGGAACGGCTAACCAAGGTCGACATGCGCGAGCAAGTGGTGGACGTTCCGCCGCAAGAAGTAATCACGCAGGATAACGTTGTTGTGACAGTGGATGCCGTCATCTACTACGAGGTCACTGACCCCGTAAAAGTTACCTACAACGTTCAGGACTTCAGGCTCGCCGTCATCAAACTAGCACAAACCAACCTCAGAAACGTGGTAGGCGACCTTACCCTTGACACTTCGCTCACTTCTCGCGAGTCGATAAACGCCAAACTCAGATCGGTTCTCGATGAAGCCACGGATAAGTGGGGAACCCGGGTTACCAGGGTCGAACTCCAGAGGATTGAACCGCCGAGGGATGTAACCGACGCGATGCACAAGCAGATGAGGGCGGAACGCGAGCGCCGCGCTATGGTTCTTGAAGCCCAGGGCGTCAAAGAAGCGACGATCAATAAGGCTGAAGGCGACAGGCAAGCCAAGATACTGCAATCCGAAGGTGAAAAGCAGTCGGCGATTCTTCGAGCTGAAGGTGAAGCTCAGGCCATCGAGCGCATAGCGACTGCCGAGCGGTTTAAGAAGATTGCGGTTGCCGAAGGTGAAGCGCAGGCTGTAAAGAACGTGTTCTCGGCCATTCACGAAGGTAACCCGTCGAACGACCTTCTTGCAATAAAATACATGGAAGCTCTTCAAGCCATCGCTCAGGGTTCGGCTAACAAAGTATTCCTGCCCTACGAGGCGACCAATGTTATGTCCTCAATAGCAGGCATAGCAGAGCTATTCAAGGAAAAGCAGAGCATAAAGGACGAAAAGAAGAGCAAGTAACGCGTCGATTATTTTAAAGACCCGGAGGCATCAAACTCCGGGTCTTTTCTTATGTCTTGATTTTTTGCGGTTTTCGCAGATAATCTAGTCATGTAAATCTAAGTAACGGTTTACATGTTGCTCATTAGAAGAAAATGATATTAATGTAATAATAAATAAGGAGCATAAATGTTAGACCATCAAGAGCATAAGAGTATGGTTCGGATGGCCGTGTTTTACGACGGCGGTTATCTCAATGAAGTAAGCAATTTCTACAAATTCTACCACCCCAAGCAATCAAGAATCTCCATACATGGGATTCACAGGTTTATCAGACACCAGGTTTCCCTGCTTGAGAAGGTCGAGGAACGCAGGGTTCAAATAGTGGAGGCGCATTATTTCAGGGGACGCTTCAGCGCCGAAGCGGCAGATATTGCAGGAAAACTTAAGGCGGAAAGGATGTTCGATGATGTTTTAATTCGTGCGGGCGTCATTCAGCACTATTTGCCGGTGGATGAAAGGGCGTACAGACCACAAGAGAAGGGTATTGATGTGTGGCTGTCGCTGGAGGCTTTTGATTTGGCCGTTCATAAAAGGCTCGATGTCGTAGGTCTCTTGGGTTGTGACGGCGACTATGTCCCGCTTGTCAGAAAACTTAACGGAATCGGCACGCGCGTCATTCTACTCTCATGGGACTTCAAATACGTAATGCCGGACGGCTCTGAACGGGAAACAAGAACATCCAGGGCATTGATAAATGAAGTGACTTATCCCGTAAATATGAATGAATTAATCGATTCTCCGGCGCCAAACCCGGATGACAGGGTCGAGGAACTCTTCATCGACTGAAAGTATTTACTGAAAAAATATACGTCGGATGTGGAATTCTGGATAGTAAAGCCGTTTAACTGCTATATTTCACTTTTCTTTCGCCAGGTAATTCGGCGGCAACTACCCTTGGAGGATGACCGAATATCTTCTCATACATCACGGGATAGCTATCCTTGCCTCCGGCAAGCATAAGGGTAAGAGGCATAACGGCGCGTCCCAGTTCAATCATCCTCTCGGATACCTCTCTTATCTCCCACTGGGCATGAGCGTCGGAGCGCAGACGGGAGAAGTGGTAAAGTTCTCTCGCATTAACGGTTAATAGAACCCGACGCCTGTGAGCGTTCGTAAGCGCGTAACCGGCTGCATCTGGATTTATCTTTAAAAGATTATGATAGAGATCGTTGCATTTTCCGATAAGGTCTTTGAATTCTTTATCTTTTTTTATCTTCTCTATTGACTCGGGAATCGTGCATCCAAGATTGACATCGTAGGATTGAGCTGATATGGTTGCCATGCGGTGGCGCTTTAGCTGAGCAAAACATGAAGCTGAGCAGATTATCTCAAAAGTCAATGCTACATGTTCGAATTCGCGCAGCATGCTATCGTAAAGTTCAGCCCGTTCAAACGCTATCTTCACTAATTCTAATCTTTCTTTTTCATCCATCTGGTTGACCGTTGCTCTGCATGCCTGGAATGAGGTGCTAGATACGCGATAAAGCAAAGAGGTTAGAAGCGTTAGATCGGGTTCAGGAGAAGCCTCGACGAGCGTGATTTCGGTCTGTGGGTTTTTATCCAATGGGATTTTCTCTGAGGCTAAGCTGGCGAGCGCTGGGTAGGTTTCCGAATCAAACGGATTAGCCTCGCAGAACAGAAGGATTGAAGGTGCAACAGCTCTTGCCTCGCTGCATAGTTTTTCCCCGAGTTCTTTTGCCTCGGAAAGAGGATGCGATGCAAGCCTGCGAACCATAAGTTCGAGTTCCCTGGCATTAACGGTCATGCCCAGCTGTGATTGAGTTGCAAGAGAAGCGACAAACCTTGCATCCTCTTTAGCCCGGTTTGCCAGTTCACGTTTGTCGGCAGCGAGGGATTTATCGTGCGAGGCGTG
>JAAYVC010000014.1 GCA_012517375.1 bacterium
ATATCTATAGAAGAGACTTGACAGACTTGCTCGAATAGTCTATAATAATCTAGTCGAAAATAGTCTTCTCCAGAATAGAGAAGAATCTTCAATAAGTGAGCCCGGGGTTGCAGGTGGTTCTTGAGATACAACTGCTCTTGATACGTGTCGGGATAGAGCCTAGACTATAGTAGAGGTTAACGTGCATTCCCCGATACGGGGAAGGAGGAGAAATGAGCACGCTTGTATTATCCATAACAATACTCTTGAACACGGGTGTGATGAAGGATGATTTTCTTGTCAACTCGGATTCACCCAACAAGTGTACGAAAGGCAATGCCTTAGCAGCGCCATCGCCTAGTGGCTGGTTCGTTGCCTGGGAAGACACGAGAAACGCCCGTAACGATGAAAGTGACTTATTCGGCCAGTTCCTTTCGACCGATCTTACAAAATCCGGAAGTAACAGGATGGTCACATCCGATTCGATGCATAGAGAGATTTCTCTTGTGTCTGTTTTTTCAGATAGCTCAGGTAAAACTTACATTTTCTGGCGGGCTGGTGGCGATGCGGGTGAATACTGGCTGAGAAAGGTTTCAGCTTCTGGTCAACTTCTTGGAAAGGATACCATGCTTTTTGCCTTGGGTCCCTATCACGAAGCCGCCATGGCGATGAACGAAAACGGTGAATACGTTATATTATGGCAGGATGCCGGTTATATGGGGCTTTTGAAGTTCAATGCAGATGGAACTCAGAATGGCAAAGTCCAGCATGTTCTTGAAGGTTCTGGTCTGAATCTGAAAGTATCGATTGCCTCCAACGGCGCGGTTATTGCGGTTTGGAGTACAGAGATAGCGGATACGCTAATGGTATGTGCCCGTACATACAGACCAAATGGCGAACCGCGAGGTGACTGGTTTATGGTTTTTGGCTATACGGAATGGGCTCATGTTCCATGGATCGCATCTCTTGATGTTGGTAGCGATCATTCAGGTAAGTTTGTTATCACATGGATTCTTCGAGACGCTTTAATTACAACTCCTTATGTGCTTTATTTCAGAGCTTATCCCTGGGATGGAACTACTAGTGAACCCGCCAAGGCTATTCTCAAGATGAAATCTAACCTCACCAGCATTAGCCCGCACAAGATGGCAGTGAGCTGGGACGGAAGCTTCTCAGTCGCCTGGAGTGACCAGCGGAGCGGGCATTACCGTTCTTATCTTCAGAACTTCTTTGCGGACGGTTCTCTCAGAGGTCAGGAGATGACGATAAGCGAGGAGGGACCTGAGGATTGCTTCCTCAAGGCGCTTGTTCTTCAGGCAGATCAGTGGTTTGCAGTGTATTCAAGAACACGAGGTGGGCTTACAGAACTGTATGGACGCAGAGGAATGGTTTACGGCTCAATCATAGGCGACGAGATGCTCATAACCGACGATGAAAGCTCGATCTTCGAGACTGGACCGCAAGTACTTGCGGATGACAATGGAAACTTTATCGCCCTCTGGGGCGAGGATTGGCGTTATGGAGCGTCCTGCTTGCGCAGGTTTTCAAATGAAGATGAATTTTTGAGCGATGTTTTATCGCTAAAGGACTCGTCAGATATCAACAGATTATTGCCCCAATACTACGCCCGTACGAGCATGAATCGCAAGAACGGTGAGTTCGTATTTGTTTATAAAGCGACCGGCGATCCTTCGAAAATCCGAGCCCAGCGTTACTCGTCCGGAGGATACCCGGATAAAAATGAAGTTGCTTTTAAACTGAATGAGTATTCCTATGGTTACTTCAATGTTTCGATGAACCGCAAGGGTAGTTTTGCCGTTGCCTGGGTTCAAAAAATTGAGGGTTCATCCGTAATCTGCGTTAAACGTTTCGATAAAGACAACCTTGCTATTGACGATTCCGAAATAGTTATGGGCAAGCCGTCCATTTCGTCTTATTTTTACAATCCGCCTGCTATTGGTTTAAAGGACGACGGAGGTTTTGTAGTCGTATGGAAAGACTTGAGAGGCGGTATATGGATGCAGCGTTTTCGTTCTACCGCAGAACCCCTTGGAGAAGAGAATATGGTAAATGACGAGGGACCTTCCGACAATTGTCTGAAACCTGCGCTCGCGATTGACGAGAAAGGCAACTTCTGCATAGCGTGGACCGATTCCGTGTATACGTTCGTCCAGTTTTTTGATGCATTAGGTTCGAAACTCGGATCCAACATAAACACGGGAATTCAAGCAGGTACTTACACCAGCGTCAGCAACGCCTCTCTCCCCGGGGGCGGTTTTGTTGTCTATGCGACCGATTACTCAAACTCCGAGGATAATCCCGAGGTCTCAGCCGTATACTATCACTCGGACGGCACTGCCTGGAGCCGCAAGCTTCAGGTGAACGACCCTGATCAATTCTGCTTTCACTACCAGGTAGCGAACTACAACTCTGTAGCTACCGGAGGCAACCGCATCATTTACGTGTGGCAGGACAACCGCCGGCACAAGGGCTGGGACATATACGCCAAGATTTACGACCTCGACATCACCGGCATCTCCGAACCCTCCCCCTCGCCCTCCTCGCCCGTAACACCCGTAACCCACCAAATCGACTTAGAGTCAGGGATAGGCTCGACGATTACGCTCCGTTACTCGGACTTTCCGGAAGGCCTCCGAGCATCCGTGTACGACGCATCGGGCAGAAGGGTTGACCAGTTGTACACATCTCAGAAACAGGGCACTATCCAATGGGGCCAAGACAGGGCGCCAGGCGTATACTTCATTGTGCCCGAGGCTTTGACGAGACGACCTTTGAAGGTGGTGCTGGTCCGTTAGCGATCAAGTCTCGAAAGAGATATTTACTCTAAAGCTGTAGGGAGCGTAAACACAACAAAAGTTTATGACATTGCATTCCTTAAATAACTGCGTATATTGAATTGAATTTAGGAGGAATGCAATATGCTTGCAAAGGTTACGTCAGCAGGACTACTGGGAATCGACGCATACAAGGTAGAGGTCGAGGTTGACATCGCGCGCGGACTGCCTGCGTTTACAACGGTTGGTCTTCCTGACGCTGCGGTCAAGGAATCAAAGGATCGCGTGCTTGCCGCGGTCAAGAACGCCGGTTTTCCGATACCCTCCTCGCGGATAACGGTTAACTTGGCTCCCGCAGACGTTAAAAAGGAGGGCGCCGCATACGACCTGCCCATAGCCCTGGGCATACTTGCCTGCCGGGGCATCGTGCCGCTTGAAGCCCTTTGTAAATACATCATCGTCGGCGAACTCTCGCTTGACGGAACGATGCGGCCCGTTCGCGGCGCTCTCTCGATAGCGGCTCTGGTAAAGGAACTGGGATTCGAGGGGCTCATTCTTCCAAAGGAGAACGCGGCGGAGGCAGCCATCCACGGCGACGGGTTTGTTTACCCCGCCTCATCCCTGGTCGAGGTAGCGCAGTTTCTTTCCGGCGAATTCGATATCGCGCCTGCCAAGGTCAATGTTGACGAGCTTTTCCGCGAGGAGATGGTCTGGGGCGTGGATTTTGCGGACGTCAAGGGTCAGGAGCACGCCAAGCGCGCTCTTGAGGTCGCGGCGGCAGGCGGGCATAACATCCTTCTTGTGGGACCGCCGGGCACAGGCAAAACCATGCTCGCAAAGAGACTCCCGACCATACTTCCCTCCCTGTCGCTCGAGGAGGCGCTCGAAACCACGCGCATACACTCTGTCGCTGGCGCGCTCGAATCGGGTCGCGCGCTCGTCGCAATACGTCCGTTTCGCTCGCCCCACCATACAATCTCGGACGCAGGCCTTATCGGCGGGGGGCAGGTACCTAAGCCCGGCGAGGTGAGCCTTGCTCACAACGGCGTGCTGTTTTTAGATGAGCTTCCCGAGTTCCGCCGCAACGTTCTCGAGGTCATGCGCCAACCCTTGGAGGACGGCAAGGTCGTCATCAGCCGCGCAAAGGTCACCATAGGCTATCCGGCTCAGTTCACTTTGGTCGCTGCCATGAACCCGTGCCCGTGCGGTAATCTCACCGATCCCGTGAACGTATGCAGATGCACGCCGCCGCAGATTCAGCGCTACCGCTCCCGTATCTCCGGCCCGCTTTTGGATAGAATCGACATCCACATCGAGGTGCCGAAGCTTCGCTTTGACGAGATTCGCCGCAGGGAGCAGGGCGAGCGTTCGGAGGACGTGCGCGGCCGGGTGATGGCAGCGCGGAACGTTCAGCTCGCACGCTTCAAATCCTCCGTGCGCAAGAAGCCCATATACTCCAACTCCCAGATGGGCGCGAAGGACGTGCGAGCCTTCTGCGAGATTGGCCCGGACTCGGAGCATCTCCTGAAGACCGCGATGGAGCGCTTCGGGCTCTCCGCCCGCGCGCACGACAAGATTCTCAAGGTCGCAAGGACTATAGCGGATCTCGACTCCTCCGAACACATCAAGCCCCAGCACATCTCAGAGGCCATCCAGTACCGGAGCCTTGACAGGAAGGTGGAGGTGTAGATGGAGGAGAAAAAAAGCAAGTTGATTGTTGAAGGTCGAGTGTTTGAGATTTACGATTTAGGGCAACCAATGAACGAAGCATTTCGCCAACTTTTCTCTTCCTTCTTCAGTAGTCCTGTTCTTAACTTCGAAGAATTTGAGAAGGCAACCCTTGTATTCTTCGACTCAGTTGAAAACGATGGGACTCTTTCAAAACTCCAGAAAGCATCCAGCCACGATAAATTTTTCTCCAACTTTACAATAATGTGGCAATGGTTTTGGAATCAAAGGCGGCTTAGTGATGCCGAGTATTTATGGGAACTCGCGGTAAAACCTGCCTTAGATTGGGAAACCAAAAATAAGAATTGTTTAATACATAAAGGAACTGCCTTCTATTTCTGGGGCGGAACGGCCATCCTCAATGGTAATCTCGATAAAGGCTACCTCTTGATGCACCAGGCATTAGCTGAGGACAAACGAAAACATAGTGATCCAACGACATTGCCAGATACGCCCTCCTTCGTGTTTGTTACCTTAGATTACACGGATCCGCGAAATACTTTTAAAGAATGGACATTAGAACGAGTTAAATTCTTAGAGGAATTACTTAACAAATACCAATCCACTTATAGCAAACATATAACATCGGAAGAGCTTAGGTCTCGTCTCTTAAGAGGACATCGAGATATATCTTTGATAATTCTTTTTGCCTATACCTTAGCTCGTTTTTATAATCTGGAAAAAACTCCACCCTACGCCCAAGAGAGCGATTTTGCAGGACAACTTGATACAAACATGCTCTTCGACATTGCCGTAATTATCGAAGCATTAATCAAAACGAAAAGTGGCATCAGGTGTTGCTTCAAACAGCAAGCTAAATATTTTTCAGATCGAACTTCCCTAGGTTTTTCCGATCGACCTATCGATCAACTTCGCGAAGTCAATACTTATTTTGAAAATGATTTTGATTTGACCTTGCGGCAATTGCTTGACGCTCCCTTTAGATTTTGTGATAGTAGTACAGTTTCAATCCCTGGTGGAAGGGATTTAGCGATAGCTTATGGGATTAGAAATCATGGCGCGCACAACATCTCATCCGTACCTGCAATTTGGGAAAGGTTTACTGATCTTCGCCAGAGTTTGTTCAACGTGCTGTTCCTCTGTATTGAAACGCTTTACCCTTAATTCGTCATTGCGAACCACCGGAGGGGGTGTGGCTCCGAAGGGTGAGTGAAGCGTACCATCCCATGGTGTTGAACC
The DNA here is from genome assembly GCA_012517375.1 of bacterium. Classification (NCBI taxonomy): domain Bacteria; species bacterium. The sequence continues at coordinate 5,703 of JAAYVC010000014.1, forward strand.
AAAATCATATGGCTCAATCTCACATTTCAAAGATAGTGCAATGAGATAGTTCCGCAAGCGTCACCCTTCGAAGCTTCGCCGCGTCACTCCTCGCAACGACAGTCCCACCCTCCCCTGTCAAGGGGGAGGTAATTGGATAAAGCCCGCAGCATCCGACATTAAACGGGAAAGTGGTATGAAAGTGAGGTTGCTTCGCCCTTCGGACTCACGTCCTTCCGGCCTGCGGCCTCCACTCCTCAGAATGACATCTGGAATTTGGGTTTCGCCCCTTCACCCCCGGTCATCCTTGACACGCTCGTCCTTTGCCGCTATACTGCCTTATCATGGAAAACAATAATATAGAAAAAAAGATATGCCTCATCACGGGCGCGAACGCCGGCATAGGCAAGGCCGCGGCCGTTCAAATCGCCGAAGCGGGGTACCGCGTCATAATCGGCTGTAGGAACAAGGAACGGGGCGAGGCGGCGCTCAAGGAGATTAAGGAAAAAAGCAAGAGCGGAGACGTCGAACTGATGATTATCGACATGGCTTCGCAGCGCTCAATCCGTGCCGCCGTCGACGCGCTCGCTTACCGGCAGGTGGACGCGCTGATTCACAACGCCGCCGACTTCGACATCAGCAGAAAAACGCCCGAGTTCAGTGAGGAGAATATCGAAACCGTCTGGGCTACCAACCACCTTGGGCCAGTGCTTTTAACCAATCTTCTTACGGACAGACTGAAGCAAAGCGAGCAGGGCCGCGTGATAACGGTCGCCTCCAAGGGGCTCGTCATGCACCCGTTCCTCAAGGTAAGCCTCGACGACCCCGAATTCAAGAACCGGCCGTACAGCGTGGAGAAGGCGTACTACCAGTCGAAGCTCGCGCAGGTGATGTACACGTACTGGCTTGCCGGGGAGCTGAAGGACACGAGAATAACGGTCAACTGCATCCGCGTCACGAACGTCAAGATAGACATCGAGCGCTATCCCAACCTTTCCGAGAAAATGAAATCCATCTATGCGATGAAGAGCAAGTTCGCGATATCGCCCGAGGACATGGCGCGCACGTACACTCACCTGGCGACTTCACCCGATTTGAGCGCGGTCACGGGCAAGTACTTTGACGAGAAGAACAAGGAGGTCGCTTCCTCCGGCTACAGCAAGGACGCAAAGAACATTGCCGCCGTGATGGATATGACGATGAGGTATCTCAAATAAAGGGTCGAACACTTCATTAGAAGATACTCCGCTGCACCGCTTAATTGACAAGAATATGGAGGAGTTGGACCGAAGCTTAGAAGGGTGAGTGAAGCGAACAGTCCCATGTCACAAAGCTAATAACATGCGGTTCCATCCTTAAGACACGAGGAGACTTTCTTCCCACCTTATGAAGGGGGGTGGTCGCAGACCGGTGGGATCATAATGAACATTCCCTCCTGGAATAGATTGCTTCACATCCCCGAGGGAGTTTCGTAAAGACATTTCTGATTAACTAGCGCGGTTTTCTCCAAACCTGACTACAAACCGTCAACCCTTTATCCCACGAAATTGCTTCGCACTTACGTGGGGAACCCGCGTCTGAAATCGGTCCTGCCGAACGTATGCATCCTAGCGCTCGTTCGGCCAATGCGGCTTCCAGCCGCCACTTTTGTCCAGTTTCTGTCCGTGATTTCTGACTGCTATTCTTGAATCGCGACTAAGAAACTTGGCGCATATCTTTAATTCTGGCTTGACAAGGTAAATGATACATGACCACAAAGTGTTAAGCCTGAATACTAAAATTGCGGCGAGCTGCATTCAAATCTGGCATCGAGATGGTGTCACAGCTTGACATTAGAGCTAACTCGTATTAAAATTAAAGCTCCCCGCGACGGAACGCCGGGAGGCAAAAAGGAGATTTAGAAATGAAGGACAAGATTCATCCAAAGTACGCAGAAGTGACAGTTCACTGCGCTTGTGGATTTGAATACAAGACATATTCTACGCGAGAGAAGATAAGACTTGACATCTGTTCGCATTGTCACCCGTTCTTTACCGGCAAGACAAAGATAATCGATAAGGCAGGCCGTGTTGAACGCTTCCGTTCACGCTTCGGTGAAACAAAAGGAACAAAAATCCTTACGGCAAAGGAAAAGACCGAACTTGAAGCCAAACAAGCCGCAGCAAAAGCCGAAGCAAAGAAAACGACAAGGCCCAAACGAAGCTCTAAAAAATAACTTATGAAGGAACGTATCTCAGACCTGGAAGAAAAGTTCACCAGGATTAAGGAGTTCCTTTGACACAGCCGCTTTAGCGGCAACAAGAGATGAGCTGAGGGAACGGGCTTCGGCACCTGATTTCTGGAATAACCAAAGAAAAGCGCGCGAAACAATGAGTGAACTTTCGCGCATTGAAAAAATCATCGAGACCCTTGAGCGCCTTGAAAAGGAAATAGGCGAGGCTGATGAACTTTATGAGATGTTTGCAGGCGATTCTCAGTCGGAAAAAGACCTTTCAAGGACGCTGGATAAAGCCGAGCAAGAACTTCGCGACCTAGAGATATCGCTTGTGCTCTCCGATCCGAACGATTCAAAAATGGCAATAATGACGATCCATCCAGGAGCCGGAGGTGTTGAAAGCTGCGACTGGGCGGAGATGCTCTATCGTATGTATCTGAGATACTTTGAGAGGAAGGGATATAAAGCGAATGTTCTCGACTTTCAGCCCGACGATGTTGCGGGAATAAAGGATGCAACCATTGAGGTTTCAGGCGAGTTTGCTTACGGAATGCTTAAAGGCGAATCAGGAATTCACAGACTGGTTAGAGTTTCTCCATTCGATGCTGCAAAGCGCAGGCATACGTCGTTTGTGTCCGTTTTTGTAATGCCCGAGATAGAAGATGTAGAGGTCTCTATTAGTCCTGATGATTTAAGGATCGATACTTACCGGGCGGGCGGTCATGGCGGGCAGAACGTCAATAAACTTTCAACCGCTATAAGGATAACTCATATTCCGACAGGCATTGTCGTTCAGTGCCAGAATGAACGTTCGCAGCATCAAAACAAAGAGAATGCGATGAAGGTCCTGCGAGCACGGGTGTATGCCTATGAACAGGAAAAAGCGAACAAGGAGAGGGAGAAGCTGGAGGATGCCAAAACAGAAATAGCGTGGGGACATCAGATACGTTCATACGTGCTCTTTCCTTACCAGATGATTAAAGACCATCGCACCGAACACGAGCAACACAATGTAGATGCGGTACTTGATGGCGACATTGAGGAGTTTCTCAACGCAACGCTTCTCTGGCAAGCGAGCGCCCGTAAAAGCTAACAGACCTCAAACTTGACGCTCCTATATTACAAATTACAATAATACAATGGATATGAAACAAAGCTTCCTTGCGGATGCGATGCTTGGCAAGCTCAGCAAATGGCTGAGGGCGCTTGGCTGGGATACAAGTTACATAAAAAATAAACCTGCAACAGAACTTCTGCAAACTGCTGAAACCGAAGGAAGAACCCTTAAAACACTCATGCCGACCTCCTTAGCGTTTAGAAAGCTAACTTAAATATGGTTTATTTAAATGAAGTATATTGTGGGTAAAAGGGGTTGTCAAGGGTAAAATGGTATTACGAAATTCATAATGAAGTTGCTTACCTGTGTATGTATGATAAAAGAAAGTATGACAAGTTAGGCAGGATATCATAATATTTAAACCATCCAAGTCTGAATAAGTAAAGTAATCCACGATCTTGGAATATCCAAACCAAGAGATAACTAATACTTGAGACCAAAAAAAATCCTGATCCTATCCAAGTAAATGCCCGATAATGGGTTGAGGTTTCTTTTTTTATAGCAAGCAATGCAAGTGAAATACCTGCGACAAACATGAATAGAAAATTGTACAGTAAGTAACCGAGAACTGCAATAAAGAGAATTACACCTAATTGTATGATGTTTTTAGTGCTATCTTTCATCTATTCCTCCAAAACAACTCAAATTAGAGTACACTCGGCAATAAAAATATACGCCACCCTGAAGTAAACAGCTCGAGGATTGAATTCCAATTGATAAGCCATCTTGAAATCTAACCACATACCTGAGAGCATGAGTATAGTCACAATAGGTATGTAAAAGATACCCCAGGAGAGTATTCTTTTAAAAAGCTGGAGATCAAGCGAACGGCAGGCTTTTCTGAGTAAAACCATCACGCATGTCAAAACACCTGCAATCAGCAATGACGCAATCGTCACCTGCAGCCGGAACATGTTGGGATCAAGCGGTATGTCGGAGAAGTATGCTCTTGCCATTCTTTCCAGAGTGAAATCGTATATTGTTATGTATGGGAAGTAAGCGCAGAATCCTAATACAACCAATACTGCAAGAGAAGTCAGGATTATGGGTAATGTTTTCTTCATTAATTAAACCTCCTTTACTCTTATAAGATTATTTAATAATACTTGTGTTAGTCAAGTCTACCCTTGAAACATACCAGATGGAGCTCAAGGCCTTATCTAGTACGTCGTTTGGATTCCATATTAAGCAAACAAATGACGTCTGTCAGAAGACCGGCGCTATCGCCATTCGCCGATAAGAATGAACGGGGCCCAGAAGAAAGGATGGGAGTATTTTGAACTGTGTATCAAATCCGACTGGGCTCTGCGAAGCGCCTCGGATTTGCTCATGGTTTTAAGATAGCCGTAGAAAGAGATCATGAAATCCCTTGTGGATTCGTCAGCTACCGGCCAGAGGGTCGCCACAATCGAAGGCGGACCCTCCATAGCCAGAGAGAACGCTTTTGCCATGCTTTCCCATTCAAGACCTGGTTTGTCTGAACCAATAGCGGTTTCGCACGCGGAAAGGGTCACAAGCTGCATTCTTCGCCATTCCTCGCCCGAAATCTCAGTCGCTGTCCACCGTCCGTCCGATTCCGCGGTCGACGAGAGTTGGATGTATGACTCCCACGGCGATGTTGAATTAAGCCTGCAATGAGACGCTATGTGGAGGAATTTGATGTTCTTGCTCTTATCGGTGACCTCAGGTTCGGTTGCATTTTCGCCAAGAAGCAGTATCGAGCCGGGATACTCGCTGTCAATGGCTTGTGCCTCTATCTGGGATTCAGGCAGGTTAGCGCCGAGGGGATTGCCAACAACTAGAAGGGTATCTGGCTTATCCGCAGGCCAGTCAGATCTTCGCTGGATGCACTTCAAGAGCTCGGCAGAAGTCAGGAGATTCCAGTTGATCTTTTCAGATAAGAAGTGAAGGTTACCCTCCTTTTCGTAAGCGAGCGCTCCGAATGGAATATAGTAGAGTTCACTCGAAGGGATAAACGTCACGATCCTTGAGTTTTCCAGAGAAGCCTCAAACGGCTCAATCAAAAGATCGTAAAGCTTAGTCAATACATCCTTCAAAGGTTTAACCTCCCTTTCATAGAAAGCGCTGTCCGGTGAGTTCCAGTTCCACAGGGAGATGTTTTGATAGGCTATCAGCCTTAAACCTTTATCGAAGCACAGATAGCGGCATTGAGCAACGAGTCTTGAAACAGAATCCCGGCTGATGTCTATGGACCTTGCCTCGTAGTTGGAATCCGAGACGAGAAATAGATACAGTTTTTTTTCTGATGGGTATGCCATGAGAAGCTTCTGTCCCTCGGGCAGTTCCTGTCTCAAAGATGCAAAGAGGACGGGATCGACAGTTACTGCGAAAGCGTAATCTGGTTCTGTCTTAATCTCGCTCACGACCTTGAAGAACTCCGCCTTCGTCTCGGCAAGTATCTTTGAAAGGGATGCGATTCGCTCAGGGGCTTGTTCAAGCGTGTCCTTGCTTTTTTCCGCAAGAAGCTGTTCGGCTATAATGCCTTCTTCAAGCGAAAGCTCGTTTGCGAAATTCAATTTCTGTTTCAGGGAATCCTCGCCTAAAGCCATGCTTCCCTCTTCAAGCGAGGCCTTGAGTCTTTTAAGCTTTGAACGTTCAACAACCTCGAAGGCTTCTTCAAACCTTCCAGACGCCATAAGCAGATCTATATAATTCTCGTATATCTCGCTGTGCTTCTCGGCGTATGCCTTCCTGTACTCCGTTCCAACCCTCAGGCTGCTCTGTTCAAAGACATCTGCAGCCATGCTTGCATGGATTAAAGCCACGCTGTCCTGTCCAAGTGCTTTTTCAGCCTGGGAAAGATGAGTGTAACCTTTTGCCAGACTCAAAGGGGCTAGAGCGTAATTCTTCTCGTTAATCTGGACGCTTGCTTCAAAATATGCAAGCGCTTTTCCTGGGTTGCCGGCTTTAAGATAAGTCGCGCCTAATCCATCCATTGTTTCTGCGACACCGAAGCCCGTTCCAACAGGACATTTCTCCCAAACGCTGAGCGCCTCATCGTAGTTCCTTACCGCTTCCGCATAGTTCCCTTTCTCGCGGTAACCGGTAGCCAGATCGTCAAGCGTAGATGCAAGTATTTGGGGATGAGAACCTTCGGGCAGGTTCCGCAGATTTTCAACGGCTTTGGAAAGAAGGTTCAGACCGTCATCGGTTTTGCCTTCCTTCATTCGGATCTCGCCGAGAAGGCTGTAATATGCCCATACCCTGGGTCCCTCTTCGCCGAACACCTCTGTAAATACTTCAAGCGCCCTTGAGGCCAGCGAGTCGGCCTTCTCAAGCTCGCCTAACTCGAAATATGTGGATGCCAGATCGCTCATTGAAAGCGCAAGCCACCACGGAGAACCGGAGAGTTCTGCGAGTTCCATGGCATTGCTCCGGTATCCCAGGGCTTTTTCCTCGAATCCCAGCCCTGCATAGAGCTGGCCTGCAAAACCGTAAAAGGGAATCAGTTCAGGCGAGGAATCGCCTACAGCCGCACGAGCGATATCGATGCTTTTAAGGACAGCCGAGTCCATCATGGAGAGCCTGCCTTTTGCTCCCCAGGAAGCGGCAATCCACTGCCAGCTTCTCGCGGATTCGAGGGAATCGATCTCCGTGTAAATGGATGCCGCCGAAGAGAGTTCTACAATAGCGTCGTCGAAATGTGCAAACTGGAATTCGTACACCCCAAGGTCATAATACGCATCCGCTACGCGGCGGTGTTTGGTTCCGAGTGCGGCCAGTCGGATAAGCAATGACGCTTTGAGATGCTCCATCGCTTCTTTGTATTTATTCAGACCGCCGTACGCTTTTCCCACAAGACCTTCCAGGCGCGCGGTCAAAGTATCTTCCCTGCCCATGAATCGAGCCGCAAGAGCAAGACCTCTCTCCGATGTGGTTAGCGCCGAATCATACTGCGATGAAAGAATAAGCACCCAGGAAAGACCACTCAGGGCGTCTACAAGACCGTTCGTATCCGAAATCAATTCCCTCATTCCTATCTCTTGCGAGAGGTGAAACCGGGCAAGGTCGAGTTGATAGTCGCCAGCCGCCTGCATTCCTGATTCATGAAGACTGTCAGCCGCAGAACGCACGGAATCAGCGTTTTGGGAATACACAACACCCGCTGAGATCAAGAAGAGAATCAGTACCGTCGCGCGCCACGAATATATTATTGTTCCTCCTAATCGGTTTCGAGTGCAAGTGTAAGAATCTCTTGGGCTATGTCAAGTCCCGGATTGTAATCGCCCAGACTCCTTAATGGTGCGGAATTCGGCTAATCGTTCTGCAGGTTGGATGGAGTTTTGTTTGAGTCCGACGTTGCGTTTGATGTGTCTTCTCTCTCTTGTGTTATGAGCTTGTTAAGTGAGTCCTCATAGTCGTCTTTGCGCATTATGGTGATTTCGCCTCCAATCCTGTGAATCATTACCCAATCGATTCCCACCCTTGTTACGAATACCTTATCTAATGATTTCTTCCCGGTAAGAGATGAACCAGGAGACCTTTCGTTATCGGAGTCACGAATGATTGTATCTTCTGAGGAGAGTACGAAATTGATTGTTTCTTGAAATCCCTCTGCGGCGCTAACACTAACTGTCGTTGTACAATATAAAACTAACAATAGTGTAAACACAATGACTATCTCAAAAGCCTGACTAGGCTTTCTAACTCAGACTGCGATTTTGCCCTCCATCCGCCTCTCTTCAGAACGCCGATTTCCTGTCTGTGCATCTATAGATGCGCCTGACCACAAAGAGCGGGACTAGTTGCCAAACTCGCTTACTTTATAATAAGCCAAAAAAACGAGCTGTCAAGTGTACTTCAAAGCGTTACATAAGGTGTTACTTCCACTGAAGATGCAGAATTCATACTTTTTTGCTGTGAAAAGTGCTTTTCAAAAAAATTAAAGTATGTTTCTTGACAAACATGAATTCCTTGATAAGCTATCTTATGATATTCATATATGAGGATTCCTGGGAAAACTACAAGCCCCTTTCGCTGCTGAGGCCTGTAGCTGAGGTCCGTTGCGGAGCTCTCACCTTCAGACAAAAGATAGAGAGTGTATTTAAGGATGAAGTTCGGATGATAGTTCGGGATCGTATGCCTGACCTCTGTCTTGAACAATGGCCTGAGGCGTCGCGGGGGATCAACGACGTACCGCAAGGCAGGCATCTTTTTATAGCTGCCGGCTCGATATTTACTGCTCCGATTCCAATGACCGGTTATGATGATACCTTCGTGGATGAAAAAGAGCGCATCCTGGGTTTCGAGACCGACTCGCTCGCCGGCTATGTGAGCGCCGAAAGCATCGCCGATTTCCTCGCGGATTCAACTCCTCAAAAGCGTTCCGTCCCTGGTAGAAGGATTCATTACCCCTGGGAGATATTCGCAGGGCTTGAACTTGAGGTTACAAGGGACTTTAAGGGAAAGCTCTCACAAGGCGCAATCGATTCGCATGTGGCGGTTTACGGCGATGCGCTAAGAATCGAAGAGGGCGCAGTAATAGAGGCAGGTGTCACCATAGATTGCAGAAAAGGGCCTGTGACGGTGGCAAACAACGCTTTAATCAAGGGTCCGACGCTTATAGAGGGTCCTGTATATGTCGGCGAGAAAACGGTTGTGGACAGCGCCCGGCTTCGTGCAGGAACCGTTCTCGGACCTCAGTGCCGCGTGGGCGGCGAGATTGAAGCCTCAATCCTTCACGGGTTCGTTAACAAGCATCACGAGGGTTTCATAGGTCATGCCTACGTCGGAGAATGGGTCAATCTCGGCGCGATGACGACGAATTCTGACCTGAAAAACAACTACTCTCCGGTAAGGGTCGTTTTGAATGGCGAAGAGTACTCAACCGGGATTACAAAATTCGGCTGCATAATCGGCGATCACACAAAGACCGCCATCGGGACTCTTATCCCAACAGGAGCCGTCATCGGCGTCTTTGCAAACATACTCGGAGGAGGCCTTTGCTCGAAGAACATTCCGTCCTTCTCCTGGGGCGAGGAGTCCGTCTACTCCCTTTCCCAGCTTGCCGAAACTGCGGAAAAGGTGATGGCGCGCCGGGATGTAAGCATTGGAAAAACTCTTCTGGAATTCATCTCGAACCTTCATTCAGAACATACTCAAGATGTCGGCTAGCTTCCTCGGCATCGATATAGGCGGCACTACCGTCAGCCTGGGACTTGTGGATGCTCATGGGAAGATAAAGAGTAAAAGAGAGATACCGACAATTATGAATGAAGCTCCGCAGAAGCTCGTTGATAGAATTTCATCCGCAGCGCTGGCAGCAGCCAAGACCGAAGCGATATCGAGGGTCGGAGCGGGGATTGCAGGTCTTATCGATCACCGCAGGGGTGTGGTTCGGTTTTCGCCGAACCTTTCAGGCTGGAACGACATCCCTCTCGCTGATATGCTTTATGAACGCTTCAGGGTTCCTGTCGCAGTAGGCAATGACGTCAATGTGATAGCGTGGGGCGAGTTCAAATTCGGAGGGTACGAAACCAAGGATCTCTTTTGTTTCACCCTCGGAACCGGAATCGGAGGCGGAATAATATCAGGAGGCCGTCTCATCCTTGGCGCAAACGACGCCGCGGGCGAATTCGGACACACGTCGTTCGAACGCCAAGGACTCAAGTGTCTCTGCGGACTCAAGGGCTGCCTTGAGAGCTATGTCGGAACAAGGTATCTCGTAAAAGCCGCAAGAAGAAGGATGAAGAAGGGTTCGCCGCTCATGAAGCTTGCATCAAGCCATGAACTGACCCCCAAACTTCTTGCCGCGGCTGCAAGACAGGGCGACCAGGTAGCCCGTGAGATATTTACCGAGGCAGGAGAGCGGATAGGCAGAGCGCTCGGCAATGTAGTGCAGCTTCTTGATCCTGACGTCATCGTAATCAACGGCGGAATAAGCAGGGCCGGCGAGTTGATTCTTTTGCCTATACGCGAATCGCTGAAACGCTACACAATGCCCCTTAAAGACCGCAGACTGCGTGTACTGCGTTCACGTCTCGGGGATAAGGCAGGAATTCTTGGGGCTGCTGCGCTTACAGATATCGTTTCTTAATCCCCTCTGTCCTCTCCTCCCTGTAAGATTTTACCGCTTTTTCAAATCAGGATAATGCAAAACCAGGCTCTTTCATGCTCGAATTAATAGCTCAGCGGGTCTTTTTCCCACGGCTTCTTAATGAAATCGAGTCCGTCCTTGCGTTTTCTTCCCAGGTCTATCGGGATACTCGCATTAATGCTATACACGGGCTGAATGTCTCCGTCGCGCGTTATTGCTACTCCGAACATCGGGTTAATGGTAAGGAAGTCCCAGGCTGCATGTATCTCAGGACCCATAAGAATGCCTGCGGAGGCTCCAAGAACCTCGTGCGAATCGAAAGCGGCATCGGCGAACACGCTCACGTAAAGGTCTTCGAAGAATATGTTCGGGTTCCATATCCCGAAGCGCATCTTCAGGAGCCTGCGCCGGTACTCAAGTGTCGCGGTCTGGAATGTCCAATCGGTGGTGGTAAGGGTTGTATAGTAGCCTCTTATAGGATTATAGTAGTAATATGCGGTCTGCTTCTGGGCGGAAAGATCCAGTCTCGATGATATGTCTCCTATGATTACTCCGCCGAGAAGGTCGACGGCAGCTGCGCCTCTTAGAGCAAGAATCGAGCGCTCTCTCGTGGAGAATATTGGCGATTCCCAGCCGTGCGACGCCCTTGCGGCAAGGCTCCAGAATGGCCATGCGAAAGAAGCGCTTATCGAGCTTTCCAGACTACGGTAATCGAGCAATGGTCCGTACGCATTAAACCCTTCGCCCCAGTAAATGCTTCGCAGACCTCGTCGCGAGCGGGCGACAAGCGGAATGCTCATGGATGGGTTTATGCTGAAACTGTAGCCTGCCAGTGAGTCATTAATGTTCCACAAGGGACCGAAGCCTGCATCAAGAAACAAACCTAGCGGCCCGAAGCGGTAGTTGCTCCAGAAAACACTCGCGCTTGGCGCAAGACCAACTACGTCATAATCGGCGCGGATGGAGTAGGAGTTCTCGCCGAGCACGTCCGCTCCCTGGAAATAGAGCCCGGGAGCAAGATGAGTCAGGCCTTGCGCAGAAGACCACTCCATGGTAAAGTACGGAACTCGTACCCAGGGTCTCAGAAGAGTAAGATAGGGCGATAACGGTGAACGTTCCTTGAAATCGCCGTCCCAGGCAGGTTCGAGCGTCGACACCTGCTCCGTATAGGTCGAAGGGAAGACCGCTTCCGTGAGTGCTGGTTTTACCGAGTACAGGTCGTTTCCCCGTGGGTTAAGGCTCATAAAGTAAAGCCTATCGCCAAGCAATACAGGATTCTGGGTGTAGCTGGGGGTCTTGAACTGCTCAATTGCACCTGATTTCGGGTCGAGTACGTATGAGCCGACTGCACCGTCAGTGCCGTAAGGGTTTGCGGAGTACATTATCTTGCCTCCCATATCCAGAGAAAGACCTGTTTCGCTCCAGACACTATTCGTCAATCTCCTCCAGGCGTCTTTGTCCGAGTACTCCCATATATCCCAGTTTTCGCCTTGCGTTCTTGCGCTCATGTAAATCTTTCCGTCATCCGAGGCAAGTATCTCTCCTATAAGGGTATCTCCCTCCCAGATTCGCTCGGTTTCGCCCCCCTCAGGAGGGATTCTTTCAAGTATCGAACCGAAGCGGGCGTTTTCGGGGTCTAAAGACAGGAGAAAAGACTCATCAGGCAGACGGTCGAAGGCGCGCACTCTGCCCTCGAATATGACTGCTTCGTGGCGGTCTTTAAGGTCTAAGGCGCGTATCTGGACGAGTTCGCCGAAGCTGAGCCCCGAAGTGTTGGGAAATCCGAGCCTGTTGACCGATGCGCCGTAATAAAGCACCCCGTCGTGTACGCGTATCGGGGAAGTAATGGATGTAAGCGGCCGTTTAAGAACCTCCTCAACACCCGTAACACCCGTAACACCCGCAACACCCGCAACACCCGCCTGAGGATCGTATGCGACGATATCTATGTAAAATTTCCCGTACAATGGTGCAAGTTTCTTCCCGTACACGCGACAATAGTAGATTTTTTCGCCGTCGGTCGCCATACCTCCTGAAAAGTACCAGCCTTTTTTAGTTATCCTTTGGGCTGCGGAATCCGCTGGAATAAAGTCCGCAGCACGCTCCTTGACCGATTCCTGCCAGTCATCGAGCAGGGAGGGAAATCTCTGGTCGAAAGCGTCGCGGGCGCTTCTATCGAGTGAGAATATCGGAATGCGGGAACCGTGTTTCCTGTAGAAGGTTCCAATCGCCTCCTCGCCCTTGGTTTCGACTAGCCACTCGTAAAAGGGACCGCCGTAAGCGTAAATGGCGCCCAGAGGATATTCATAAAGGGAGCCCTCCATGTTCCAGTTTCTCGTAATCTTTCCCTCGCTTGCCCGTGTCAGAACATTGGCGTCGTACTCACCAGACTCGAGTCTGCCTTCATAGCCAACAATGTGGGATTCGGTGTAGACGGTAACTCCCTCTATAAGCCATCCTGGGGTGGCTGCGTTCGGAATCACCCATGGACCGAAGAGATATCCCAGGGCTTTCGGCAGGCCCCAAACGGACGAGAGCGAGACCTCGTGAGCGTACTCGTGGATTCCTACCGTCCGCATCCAGTCGCGCGTAGAAAGGTCAAAACCAGAGGGCGGAGTCGTATATAGATGGATTTCGTTGCCCACAGGATTCGAGAAGCCGTTGACGGTCATTCCCATATCCTCAATGACAATCCAGACCTTGCCCGGGTCATAACCTACTAAATCATTTACCTTGTCGCGTTTAGTCTCGAGCCACTGGATGGCTCGAGATGCCTGGCCGCCGTATCCTTTCGGAAAGACAAGATTGTAGTGCTCGCTCTGCAGAACCTGCCAGCGTACGGCGGCCGTCAGCAAAAGCGGCATTATCGAAAGTATCCCAAATCTTTTCACGGGCATATCCTCCTTGGAACATTTAGCCTATCAGTTTTCTATAAATGCCGTCTTCTCCGGAAAAACTATTATAAACCCCGAACTTAGCATATCTTAAGACGGGATTGCTGTATCCGTTGTTCCGAAAATATCGCTGCTATACAATTTCATAATAGCAAAAAAAATAATTACTATAGAAGATTCCTAAAATCTGAGCTTTACACCCATGTTTATCCAGCCGAACATCCCTGCGTTTTCGGGTCTGTCTATATAGGCTTCGCCAACCTGACCTTTTACCGGACGGTTCTTGAAGAGATAGAGGTGAAGATCAATGACCGGAGTCTCAATGAAAAAAAGATCGAGGATGGCCGTATTGAGCCTTATGTTTATTCCAGGTGTGTATGCTCTCAAGGTGTATGTATCATCATCATACAGGGTATCCGTATAAGAATGGGATGTGTAGCCCAGGGGCGCCGCTGACAATATAGGGGTTACTGAAAGAACCGACCTCTGGTACGCAGGGATCTCGAAGAAGGAGATGCAAGGAGGGTAGAAGTCCATATAGAGCCTTTGAACATTAAGGTGTCCCGCAAGATTGTCCCGGTTGCCTTCAATGCCTATAACGGAAGTCGTATCCCGAAGATGTTCGTTGCTCAAGTCCACGTTTATGGAAAGGATACGCCAGCCGAGGCGCTTCCACGCTTTGCCCCACCAGAACCGCTGACCGGCCACAACGGTATAGTTCTTAAATCCCAGATTCCTGAAGCGATTCTGCGAAAGCTCGGCGAACTCTATGCCGACGAATGCTCCGCGAAGCGTATCGCCCTTGCCGAAATAGACGATCCTGGGCTTTTTATCAGCTTCATTAGCAATATCTTGAGCAATGATTATTGAAGCAAAAAGAAAGAATACGGCCAAGATTTTTACAATGCATCTTCTTTTTGCATTCATGATGCCAGTATAGAATCCGTAATTGGTTTGTCAATGTCGTTTCATTACAGATGTCAGCCTAGCTATCGTCCGGTTATACACCCTCCTGCACGGTTTCAAGCGGCTTGACAAGCTCTCAAATAAGTGTAGCATAGAAGTTGTATAGACTGTTAGTGAAGTAACGGTTTATTGGTTGGAACCTTTTTCAAGGAGTGATTGATGCCAACAGGCAAGGTAAAGTGGTTCGATAATAAAAAAGGCTACGGGTTCATTGAGATAGACGACGGCTCAGGGGATATATTCGTTCACTACTCGGATATCGTTGCTGAGGGGTTCAAATCGCTTACAGAAGGCGACTCGGTTAAGTTCGAGGTATCCGAATCAGAGCAGGCACGCAAGGCTGTTAAGGTTGAAAAGATTTAAAAAAAGGTGTCTTTAAGCAAAACACCTAAAACTATTTATCTTTCATTAGGCAGCAATCTGTGGAGGAGAGGGTTTCTCATAAAAGCGGTGAAACTTTTGGAAAGATGCGGATTTGCGATAAAAAAAACATCCGAGGCTTATCTCACAAAGCCTCTTGGATTCAGGTTTCAGCCGTCCTTCGTCAATCAGGTCATAAAAGCCCAGACAACACTATCCCCGTTAGAGGCATTAGATATGATACAGAGAATTGAAAAAAAAATGGGCAGGTTGAGACTTTTCCCGAACGCTCCGCGCACGATTGACATTGACGTTCTTTTCTATAATAATATGATGATGAATCACCCCCGGTTGATAATTCCGCACCCGCGACTGCAGGAACGAGCTTTCGTTCTCGTTCCGCTTTGCGAAATAGAGCCGGAATTGGCGCACCCTGTGACCGGCTTGAGCGCTCGAATGATGCTCTCTCGAGTGGATAAAAGCGGGGTACGAAGATGGTCATGAAGCGGACGCTCGTTTGCGTAGAAGGCGTTATCGGCGTCGGCAAGACGACGCTCGCTCTCAAGCTGGCAGAGGAGTGGGGGGCCGTTTCGCTCCTCGAGGATGCACTTGAGAACCCGTATCTTGAACGGTTTTACGACGATCCTGAGACCTTCTCCTTTCCTGCCCAGCTCCACTTCCTGACATCCCGCTTCAAGGAACTCTCAAGGCTCAAGCAAACGAGTCTCTTCGACAGGGTCGCTGTCGCCGATTACACTCTCTACAAGGATTGGGTATTTGCCTCCCTGAACCTCTCGGACGGAGATTTTGCGGTTTACGAGAAGATGTACCGCGAGATGGTGGAGCAGGTGCCGCAGCCCGACCTCATCATCCTTCTTCAGGCAAGGGTCGAGACGCTCCTGAGGAGGATAGACCGCAGGGCTAGACCGATGGAGAAGGGCATCGAGCGCGACTACGTACAGAGCCTTGTTGAGGCGTACAACAGCTTCTTCCTTACTTACTACCAGGGGCCGCTTCTGGTCGTCAACACCGACAACCTGTCTCTAGTTGAGAACACTGAGCACTACAAGCGCCTTCTTTCAGAGATTGAGGCGACAGGCAACGGAAGGAGATTTCTTGGCTCTGCTTGACGCGGTATTCAGCCCCGTGAGGAAGCCCGCTAATAGCTCCACCCTCTGCTTGAACTTAGAGATTCGTCGGATTCCTCTTTCAATCCCCAATCGAACAGAAAGATGAGCAGCATTCCGAAAGAACCTCATCTAAAGCCCTTCACGGTTCCAGAGATAAAGCAAATGAAGGGTAAGGGTAAAATCGCTTCTGTCACATGCTACGACGCCTCGTTTGCAAGGATTATAGACCGGACACCGGTCCAGCTTGTTCTTGTAGGCGACTCGGCGGCGAACGTGGTATACGGTCATGAAACGACTCTTCCCATAGGCATGGATGAGATGCTTATGCTGACCCGCGCCGTTGCCGCAGGTCTCAAGCTCCCCTTGCTCGTGGCCGATATGCCATTCCTCTCCTACCAGCCTTCCGAGGCGACCGCCATAACCAATGCGGGTCTTTTCCTCAAGGCGGGCGCAAAGGCGGTAAAGGTTGAGGGAGGAGGCCCCCATATCCGACTGATAATCCGCAAGCTCGTAGAGATAGGAATCCCCGTTATGGGGCATCTTGGACTTACCCCGCAGTCCGTGCACAAGCTCGGCGGGTACAAGCTTCAGGGAAGCAAAGATTTCAGCGCCAAGCTCATGATAGAGGAAGCGAAACAGCTCGAGGATGCGGGCTGCTTTTCAATCGTTTTAGAAAAGATTCCAATGGAGCTCGCCGGGGCAATAACCGCAAGCGTCTCGGTACCCACGATAGGGATTGGCGCAGGCCCGGCTTGCGACGGACAGATACTAGTTTTGTACGACCTTCTCGGGCTTGAGCCGGAATTCAAGCCGCGCTTCGTAAGACGGTACGCAGACCTTTCGCCCCTCATACAGGAAGCGCTGGAAAGATACTCTAAGGATGTGTTTGAAGGCGCCTTTCCTTCCGATGATGAAAGCTTCAGTTAAAAGATATCGATCTGCTTTTCAAAATAAGACTTGACATACCGTGTATTCGGGCTAAAGTTATATAAACAAAGGAAGAGCGGATATGAAGTCTTTGTGGATTATGATAGCAGGGTTAGCGGTCTTGTCAGCAGTAAGTCCGTTAGGAGCGAAGAAGAACACGAGAGTGGAGGAGGGAATAAGAATCCCCGATACGGCAAACATTCAGGTTATCACGTTCCGGAAAGGCGCGGCGCTAATAGGCAGGGTATCATCGATAACGGGCGACCAGATTGTATTCTCAACCGACGCAAAGGACACGGTCATCTTCATCCCCGATATCGGAAAGATAGAGGAGATTCCAAAATCCAATATAAGGAACGGCAAGTACTGGTATCCGGATCCCAATTCCGCAAGACTCTATCTTGTTCCTACTGCAAGACCGCTGCCAAAGGGTGAGGGATTCGTCTCGGGGTACTACATCATAGCGCCGCTTGTAGCCTACGGGGTAAGCGATAATATCTCAATATCCGGCGGAGGGACGTTTCTACTATCCACAATGATAGGCGGGGTTTATCTTCTGCCGAAGATAGGTTTTTCTTTCGGCAACTACGTATCCCTCGCCGCCGGAGCCGCTGGCGCAAAGGCATGGGGACCGGAGGGATTCGCGCCGTCGCTCGGCGCCTTGTACGCGCTCGGAACCTTCGGACCGCCCGAGATGAGCGCGACCGTTGGTGCAGGCTATGCCGCATACATGGGCACCACGGAGAACGACACGGCGTTTTCCTTTACGCCCGCCTTCATGGTCGGAGGTAGCTTCAGGATACTCAGGAAGATGGCGTTCGTTACCGAGAATTACATGGTTAAAAACTGGCTCGATTACAGCCCCATTGTCACATACGGTCTGCGGTTCTTCGGCGAGCAGTTCACGCTCGACGTCGCATTCATAAACACAATCAATTACGGCGGGTTTTCAGGCAAGTTCCCCGGGCTTCCTGTTGCGGCTATTACGTACAAATTCTAGATATTGGTTTATATCCACAAATACGCATCGCACAGTCCTTACACTCCCTGTGTCAAAAGGGCGCTCCAACACGTGTTGATTGACATCGGGAGCTTTACGGCTAGACTACATCAAAAATCAAAGATAATTCCTGCAAAAAGGAGCAGTAATGCCGAACACGAAAGAGATTCTTAAGAAAACGGAGCGCTACAGCGCAAACAACTACCATCCCCTCGATGTGGTGCTATCTAAGGGCAAGGGAGTCTGGGTATGGGACGTTGACGGCAGAAAGTACATGGACTGCCTTGCAGCATACTCGGCCGTGAACCAGGGGCACCTCCATCCGACCGTAATAAAGGCTGTAAGGGATCAGCTTGGCCGCATCACGCTTACTTCCCGCGCTTTTCACAACGACCGCATGGGCGATTTTCTGGAAAAGCTCTGCAAAGTAGCCGGAAAAAAGAAGGCGCTGCCCATGAATACCGGCGCCGAGGCCGTGGAGACTGCAATCAAAGCGGCGCGCAAATGGGGATACACGGTAAAGAAAGTGCCGAAGGGCAAGGCCGAGATAATCACCTGCGAGGGAAACTTCCACGGACGCACCACAACAATCGTCGGCTTCTCGACCGAGGCACAGTATCAGGAAGGCTTCGGGCCGTTTACTCCGGGATTCGTAACCGTTCCATACGGCGACATTAAAGCCCTAAAGAAGGCGATTAACAAGAACACAGTCGCATTCCTCGTTGAACCCATTCAGGGCGAGGGCGGAGTAATAGTCCCTCCGCCGGGATATCTTAAGGAAGCGGCTGCATTGTGCAAAGCCAACAAGATGTTGTTCGTTGCAGACGAGATTCAGACCGGCTTCGGCAGAACAGGCAGGATGTTCTGCACCCAGCACGAAGGAATCAATCCCGACATAATAATAGTCGGAAAGGCTCTTGGCGGCGGCGTCTATCCAGTATCCGGAATCCTCGCGGACGACCACATAATGCAGGTCTTTACGCCCGGCGATCACGGCTCCACGTTCGGGGGCAACCCGCTGGCATCGGCTGTCGCTTCGGCCGCTCTGGATGTTCTCGTCTCCGAAAAGCTCGCCCAGCGCTCAGAGAAGCTTGGCGAGTACTTCATGAAGGAGCTTCGCAAGCTTAATTCGCCGCACGTTAAAGAAGTCAGAGGCAAAGGCCTTCTCATCGGAGTTGAGGTGAAGAAGAGCTCAGGTCCAGCAAGACCCTTCTGCGAGAAGCTCAGGGATCTCGGAATCCTTGCCAAGGAGACGCATCACCAGGTAATTCGATTTGCGCCTCCCCTGGTCATTACAAAAGAAGAGATAGACTGGGCGCTTAAAAGGATTAAGAAGGTTCTTGCCTAATCCTTGTAAGAACACTCAAGGGCCGGTTGCACCCGGCCCCTTTCTATAGATGTGAAAACCCTGGATTTTTACTGGCGCAGCCAGCTAGCCTGCCAGGTGCATGATTCATCCCCTTTATATATGCACGATTTCTCCTTCACCTTTACATCCCTCACATTCGCCATGGGGAGGATTCCTTCGATATAGCCCCTTATTGCCTGGCATCCCGCAGGACCAAGTTCGAAACCGTCCACGGAGATAATCGTCGATTGCCTGTCTGGAGTATCAGAAACTTCTCCTGCGTCGATATTTCCGCCCTTGTGGTACTGCTTCCAGAAAGCAGGCATGCGCTTTATGAGCATCTCTATATTGATAAGTCTTGTAAGATACCTCAGGAATCCCTTCACGCTTTTGTCGGCTGCGTACCTCCCGTAATCGACGAGTATTTCAGGGTATCGCCTGCCTAATTCCTCATCGATCACCTTGTATACTTCTTCCATAAGCGCTGCAGGGTACCATTCGCTGGCTTTTGGCTCAGATATCATCGCCCGCGCATCAAAGCCAAGCTTTGCAAGTATCTTTTCCAGTCCCTCCGAACCGAAGCGATCGGAAAGCCAGTTCTTGACAAGCACGGCATTGACCCCGCGTTCGTGAGTAACCTTAGACATATTGAAAGCAAGTTTTAATGCTGTTAATTCTCACTTTCATCGTTCACGCATCCCAACTTACTTCCCAGGAACATTGTGAATTACCCTGATATATGCACGTCTTTTCCTTCACTTTCACGCCCTTTACGTTTGCGAAGGGGATAAGGGCTTCAAGGTATCCCTGTATGACTTCGCAGCCTGAAGAACCGAGTTCGAAACCTTCTACTGTAATCAATGTCTTTTCCCTGCCCTGAGCCTCGGAGAACGCTCCGGCGCTGATGCTTCCGCCCTTGTGGTACTGCTTCCAGAAAGCCATCATGCGTTTTGTGAGCGTTTCTATCGTTATAAGCCTGGCCAGATACCTCAGGAATCCTTTAACGCTCTGATTTGCCGCGTATCTTCCGTATTCCACCAGGATATCCGGATACTTATCCTTATATTCGTTTCCGATGGTTGTGAATATCTCAGCCACTAATCCGGCAGGATACCAGTCGCTCATTACGGGTTCGAGAAGCATGACTGATGCGTTGGTGCTGAGCTTGCCGTTGATTATGTCCAAACCTTGAGTCCCGAAACGCTCCTTTAACCAGTTTTTTATAAGCACACCGTTAATGCCGCGTTCGTGAGTGACCTTGGTCATGAACATATCATAGCATCGTATGAGAGATTGTCAACTTGAAAGCGCCTAATTAATCTGGTTAACCCGAGTGGACACGCACGATTCTCTTTAACACCTGCCCTCTATTCGAATTAAACCATCTTCCTCATGGTAAATCTTAAGTCTTCAATCGGCGGTTAGTCCCTCCATGATAGTTTCCATGAACAGCAGCCATCGCCCTTGTGGATGCAGGAATTCTTCGCAACCTGGACGTCGTTTGCTCCAGTCTTGCCGCATAGAACCTTGAAATACTCCTCGAGCACTATACAGCCCTTTGCGCCCAGATCGTAATCATGTACGGAAAAAACAACGTCCTTTTTTCCTTCGGCAGTTGAGACCGGTCCCATTTCTACCGTTGCTCCCCTGTTATATTGCTTCCAGAAGGCGCCTATCCTTTTGAGAAGCGCCTGCATGGTTACGAACCGCATCAAGTAGCGCAGATATCCGCCTGCATCACGTTCGGCGTTAAAGCTTCCATAATCCTTGAATACGTCAGGGTGAGCGCTGCCGAACTCCTTGTCGATTGCTTCATACACCTCCTTAACAAGATATTCCGGATACCATTTTTTCGATTCGGGATTATCAAACATCTGACGGGCCTCTAAAGAAAGATTCGCCGATATCCTTGATACCCCTTCTTCACCGAATCTTTTGTTGAGCCAGAATCTGATAGAGGCGGGAAAAACGCCTTTGTTGTAGTTCATAACGGCTCCTTTTCCGGATTTGCCTATTCCTGCCAGCTTAATTCCCAGGAACAGAAATCATCACCCTTAAAGGAGCAGGTCTTCTCCTTGACGGCTAGATTCCTGACCCCGGCTTTCGTAAATACAACTTCAAAATAACCTTCCAATATGCGGCATCCGGGCAGTCCTTCATTGAAATTCCGGGCGATTATGGTTACGGCGGTTGCTCCTTTTTCCTGCTTCAAATTCTCAATCTCAAGAATCGAGCCTTTGAAGTAGTGCTTCCAGAACGATTGGGCGCGCTTCAATACCTGGATTCCCGATGCAATCCGAAGGAGATATCTTAGAGGACCGCTTGTGGCGCGATCGGCATCATATCTTCCGTAAGCTCTGAAGAAGTTGGGGTCCCCTTTGCCGAATAATCCGTCTATTGTTTCGAAAAGTTCGCGGAGAAGGTCTTGGGAATACCACTGATTTGGGACTGGATTTTCGAACATATTTCTGGCTTCAGGGCTTAACAGCTGGAGTACCTTTGGCACAGCTTGTTCTCCAAAAAGCTCAACAAGCCATTTTCTGGTCAAAACGGCGGTTGAACCCTTCTCGAAGGCATCCTTGTCTGGCATATCAAGCCTCCTTTCGAGTCTTGCTGAACGCCCGCGCCTGCCCTGGGCCGCAGCGCAAGCCTTTTATTTCAAGTTTTTAATAACGTTCGCCTTATACTATCCTTGTTTAATGCAGATAAGCTACCCCCAGCTGATTATCCAAGAACAATAACCGTCTCCATTGTAGAGACAGTCCTTCTTTTCCACGCGAACGTCTTTTGCCCTGGAATCGCTCATCTTGGCGATTCCTTCAATAAAGCCTTGCATTGTCTGGCAGCCGGGAACGCCTGCATCATATTCGTAAATGGTAAACTTGAGTTTTTTCCCTGAACCTTCGCTTTCAAGCATTGTTGCCTCCGCTCCTCCGCCTTTGTTGAAATGCTTCCAGAAGGATTTGGTTCTCTTGAAGAGGTTCTCGATCGTCATATTCTTCATCAGGAATCTTAATATCCCGGTTGCGGATTTCTCGGCGCAATACCTGCCGCAATCGTACATTATGTCAGGGTTTTTCCCGGCATACTCATCGCTTACAGCCTTGTACACTTCCTTAATAAGCGGCGTCGGGTACCATGCGTTTGAATGGGTGTTCAAGAGCATATTACGGGCGTCGGCAGAAAGCTTTCCGGCAATCTTCTGGAAACCTTCGTCTCCAAACCGTTCTTTCAGCCAATCCCTGGTTAATACGGCTGTTGAGCCGCGGTCATACGTCATTTAAGGCCTCCTGTTTTTGAAATTTGCTACTCCCAGCTTACCTCCCAGGAGCACATGTCGTCTCCCTTGTGTATGCATTCCCTTTTTACTACCTTGACGTTCTTGCCGCCAGCCCTCTGGCCTATAACGGCAAGGTATCCTTCGGGAGCCAGGCATGCCGGCTCGCCCGCATCGTAGCCGTGGAACGAGATTATTCTCTTCTTGCGTCCCTTTTCTTCGAGCAGTTCGCTTGATGTTATCTTTCCGCCTTTGTGGTAGTGCTTCCAGAACGCTTTCATCCTTTTGATCACCGCATCCATGTCTATGAATTTCATGAGAAACTTAAGGAGTCCCGAAGTGCTCTCCTCGGCTGAGAATCTGCCGTAGTCAACGAGCGCTCTGGGGTCCTTATCCTTGAGAACTTCGTGTATTGTGTTATATATTTCCCTTACCAGTTCTATGGGATACCATTCGTTACCGACGGGGGCAAGCAGAATATTTCGCGCCTCGGGCGACAGCTTCGCGGAGATTTTTTCCATGTCAGAAGGGGTGTAGCGTTTATCGAGCCATGCCTTTATTTCAAACAATTCAACCCCTTTTTCGTGGGTTACTACGTCTTCCATTCTTTCTCCTTTCTGCTTCCTACTTCCAGCTTACCTCCCAGGAGCAAACCGTGTCTCCTTTGTTTACGCATTTTTTCTTCACGACCTTCACGTCATGAACACCGGTCTGGGCTATTAAAAGCTCTATGTACCCCTCAAGCACCTTGCAGCCTGCCTGACCTATTCTCGAACCCAGGATGTAGACCGTCGATTTCTTGCGTCCGGCCTCCTCGACAACGGGGTCTGTTTCTATGCCTCCGCCCCTGTTGAAGCTCTTCCAGAAAGCCTTCGCGCGTTTGAAGAGCTGCTGGACCGTGAGGAATTTGGCTAGAAAACTCAAGAAGCCCTTAACGCTTTGCTCGACCTCGTAATTCCCGAAATCGTGCAGGGCCTCAGGATATGTAGCGCCCAGCTCCAGGTCTATAGCCTCGTAGGCTTCCTTTGTCAGGGAAACCGGATACCACTCGTTGGGGTCTGGCTCGCGGAGCATTGCACACGCCTGGGGGCTGATTTTTGAACATATCTTATCGAGCGTATCCTGACCGAAGCGTTCCGAAAGCCACTTCCTTATCAAAACTGCGTTCACTCCCCTTATGTGGGTGGAAATATCTTCCATCTATAGCTCTCCTTTCTTTACGACCAGCTTACGTCCCAGGAGCAGTCTTTGTCTCCTTTATTTACGCATGTTTTTTTCTTTACTACTATGTCATGAACGCCGGTTCGGGATATAAGCACTTCGATGTAACCCTCAAGCACTTTACAGCCTTGCGCTCCTATGCCCGATGTGCCGCTGACGTAGACGGTGGTTTTCTTTCGTCCGTTCTCTTCGGTTATTTCATCGGTTCGAATGCCTCCTCCCTTGTTGTAGCTTTTCCAGAAAGCCTCTGCGCGCTTAAACAACTGCTGGACCGTGAGGAGTCTCGTCAAATACCGCAGAAAGCCTTTTACGCTCATTTCAGCGGAAAACCTTCCGAAATCAATGAGGGCATCCGGATTACTAGAATGAAGCTTTTTGTCAATAGCGTCGTATATTTCTTTAGTCAGCGAAGTTTCATACCATTTATTGGGATCGGCTGATTCAAGCATCTCCCGAGCCTTGGGGCTGATTTTTGCACTTATTTGTTCAAATGTCTCCTGACCGTACTTTTCCACCAGCCATTTCTTGAGGAAAATCGAGTTTGTCCCCCGCATAAAGCCCATGGTATCATTCATAATTGGTCCTCCTTAGAAACCTTTTTGTTAGCCCTAGGTGCGTCCTTTAACGCCAAAATCAACCATCTCCAGATAATCTCCTGTTTATGATAAGCTATTCACTCGATTATCAATATATATCCTCCTTTAACCGTCTCAGAACCGATAAAACGGACAAATGCTTGCAGAAAATATCCGGCTGCTATTCCCAACTTACCTCCCAGGAGCAGCATGAATCTCCGTGGTAGACGCATGTTTTCTTTTCAACACGGGGCTTTGATACGCCGGTTTTTTCGGCGATGTAGAGAAAATAGCCTTCCTGTACTTGGCATCCTGGTTCGCCTGGGAAATAGCCCGAGATACTGATAAGACGTCTCTTTCGGCCCGCAATCTCATCCATTTCCTTCGCCTTTATCTCACCGCCCTTGTGATAATGCTTCCAGAACGCTCTCATTCTGTTTATCGCGGTATCCATGCTTATGAATCTTACAAGATAGCGCAGCAGGCTCGAAGTACTCTCCTCGGCTGCGAATCTTCCGTATTCAAGAAGAATGCGCGGGTTGTCCTTGCCCAACTGCTTGTGCGCGACCAGGTAGATTTCCGTCAAGAGATGAGCAGGGTACCACTCGTTTGGCGAGGGCTTCTCAAGCATCGTCCCTGCTTCGGCTGACAGCTCGCTCAGAATACTTTCAAGCTTTCCTTCTCCGAATCTTGTAATTATCCATTTTTTCATGAGCGCTGCATTTATTCCGCTGTCGTGAGTGACTTCGCTTTCCATACCTATACCAATTTTAGAATTAAACGACTACTCGTCAATACATATTTTACCTTATACTTGTCGAGCAAAGGTTCAAGATTATTCTTCATCTATTCCTGCCAGCTTACGAGCCATGAACATACACGATCACCCTTGCTTAGGCATGTCTGCTTTTCGACCCGGATATCTTTAGCTCCTGTCGCCTCGACGATAAAGCTTATATATCCATCCATAACCTTGCACCAGCCCTGCCCCGCATTATAGCCGCTTATGGTCATTACGCCTTTCTTGTGAGCGCCTTCATCCTTGATTACCGGGACCTCCGCCCTGCCTCCTTCGTGATAGTAGTTCCACAGGGTGCTTATCCGCCACACAATGGTCTTGACCGATATTATGCTGACTACGAGTCTCATAAAGCCGCGCAGTCCGTGATCGGCCATGAATCTGCCGAGCGATTCAAGCGCACGCGGTTCTTTTTCGGAAAACATCTCGTCGAGGACATCGTAAACCTCGCGCATGAGTTCGACCGGGTACCAATCGCCGGGTTTAGGGTCGGAAAGCATCTTTGCCGCTTCAGGGCTTAGACGTTCAATAATCTTACCCGCCATCTCCCCGCCGTATTTTTCCTTGAGCCAAAGAACGATGTCGTACGCGATGATTCCGCGGTCGCGGACCGGCAGCCTCTCCATGAACTTATATTACTGGTGATATATACACTGTCAACCCTTCTCAATCTCTGAAAGCCAGGAATTATTACCTGTTCAATAACTTTAGAGATTTCAACGAATTAAATAGAACTTTTTCGTTATGCAGTATATCTCGATAAAAGGAAGACATCTACTTCAATAGCGCGTGAAGCGACCCGCGCTACTCTTCCCAGGTTGCTATCCAGGAGCAGTATTCGTCGCCCTTGTGGATGCACTTATCCTTTGTTACGGTGACATTCTTGGCATTCGTATAGGGAAGAAAACCCTCAAGATAACCCTTATGAGCGCTGCACCAGGACGCGCCGGCGTCGAAATCCCTGACGATGAAGGCTGCTTTATAGAACCCCTTTTCTTCAGACAGCATCTTTATCTCGATTCTGCCGGCATCGTGATAGCGTTTCCATATCGCGTCCGAGCGTGAGATAGCCGTCTTTACTGAGATAAGCTTTACGAAGTACTGCAGAAAACCGCTTATGCTTCGTTCGGCAATCGCCTTGCCTACATCCCTTAAAGCGTCCGGGTATTCAGGACTGAACTCCTTATCCACCGCCTCAAACACCTCCTTGAGCAATTTTGTCGGGTACCACCCGTGCGGCACCGGCTTTGTAAACATCTGGCTGGCAAGACTCGATAGTCTTGAACTTACCTTTTGTACTCCCTCGGCGCCAAAGTTTTCCTTGACCCAGGCGTGCACGTACCGGGCATGAACGCCGCGATCGTTGGATTCTTTTACTCCCATATTCTATCTCCTATTT
This sequence comes from bacterium, assembly GCA_012517375.1. Classification (NCBI taxonomy): domain Bacteria; species bacterium. The sequence goes on from JAAYVC010000014.1 coordinate 31,967, forward strand.
TTTGACACTCAGAATTCTATGCGTTGTTTCAACGGCACAGAGGCCGAACGCATCATTCGTTCCAATTGATGCTCCACAGGCACTTTTCGTCGCCATTGTGGATGCAGGACCGTTTTTTAATTTCTATGTCCCTTGCTCCAGCCAGCCTGATGAACTCCTCAATGAAACCAGTGAGCATTAGGCAAAAGCCCTTTCCGGCATCGTAGCCGCTCACTGAAAACGTGCCGCTTTTGGCAGCGCCTTTTGATGCAAAGATCTGCGCCTCGGCTTTTCCTCCTTCGTGATAGCGTTTCCAAATCGCATCCAGTCTCGCTACTATCTTCTCCGTCGATATGAGCCGCACGAGATACTGAAGGAACCCCTGAACGCTCTGGTCGGCGATGAACCTGCCTAAAGAATAGAGAACCTCCGGGTTCTTCCGGGCTAACTCGGAGTCAACCGCATAGTAGGCTTCACGCATCAGGTTAACGGGATACCATCCGTGCGGCACAGGCGCTCGAAGCATCCTTCCCGCCTCATGGGAGAGCTTTGAGAGAACCTTTTCCAGGCCATCCTGGCCATAAAATTCGACTATCCACATCCTTACGTACCGGGGGATAACGCCGCGGTCCATGAGCTTTGTTTCTCCCATATTCAGGGAATAATAGAACAAAAAAAAGATAAGTCAAGGTCTTTACAATGCAGACAGCTCACCTATAATAAACTTAAAATAAAGGAGGCGGCTTTGAACAACAAGCTCCTGTTTCTTGTCCCGGTAATCTTCTTGTCAGGCTGCATCGATATACCGGATGTGGACTTCAAGAAGGAGATGGTAACGTTCGTCGCTGAAATTTCCCAGTACGCGAAATCTAAGCAACCATCCTTCTTCATCATTCCCCAGAACGCATCCGGACTGTGGTCCGAGCCCGGCTATCTCGATGCTGTCGACGCTATAGGCCAGGAGGATATCTATTACGGATACGAAAAGGACGCCGAGGCAACGCCTGCCGAAGTCACCTTGGAGCTTGAGCAGAACCTTGCGCATTTCACGGACGGCTCAAAGCTCGTCCTTACCATCGACTACCCGTTCTCCGATAGACAAAACCCCTCTTTCGACGCCCAGACAAGAAAGCGTATAGATTCGGCCTACACGAGCTCAACTGCTCATGGATTCGTGCCCTACTGTTCTGTCCGCGACCTCTCCTGGATTACCGTAAACCCCGGGCACGAGCCAGAGCCGAACGCCGAGCCTTTGACATCTCTCTCCGACGTCAAAGACTTCCTCTACATCCTTCAGCATGACCCCGATATCCCCAAACAGGTGTTTCTCGATTCGCTAGCCTCGCTCGGCTTCGACATCATCGTAATGGATTACGCATCCTCATTCGATGGTCTTGCCTACACTTCAGCCGATATCTCGTCGCTTAAGCAAAAGTCCGGAGCAATCCTCATTGCGTACATGTCGATAGGCGAGGCTGAGGACTACCGCCCGTACTGGAAGGAGGAGTGGAGCCGCAAGTCCAACCGGCCCGATTGGATTGAGCTGGAGAACCCAAGCTGGCCCGGCAACTATCTGGTGCGCTACTGGGACCCGGAGTGGAAGGCTATAATCTACGGAACGGACTCATCCTATCTCGACAGGATTATCTCTCAGGGATTCGACGGCGTCTATCTCGACAAGGTTGACGCCTACGAAGACTATCTCGATATGCTGTAAGTCGAGCCCGCTACTCCCAGCTCAGGGTCCACGAAAACGTATCCTCGGAATTCGCGAAATCCTGCAGCGGCGTAATTGTGAGATTGCGGGCGCCGGCGAGTTTTACAATCGCTTCTATGAAGCCCTGCATCGCAATGCCCCCGGGCTTTGCCACAGGATAGCCGTATACCCTGACAATCCCCTGTTTAGAGCCATGCTCATCCCGAACGATCTCGGCCTCGACGCCCCCTCCCTTGTGGTAATGCTTCCAGAACGCCTTCATCCTCGATATGAGAACGCGTACGGATGCAAGACGCGCAAGGTAGCGCAGAAATCCGCGCGCGCTCTCATCTGCAACGTGCCGGCCCATCTTTAAAAGAATCTGGGGATCCCTTGCTGAAAGCTCCTTGTCCACACATTCATAAAGCTCCTTCATCAACTCCACCGGATACCAGGCGTTGACGTCCGGCTTTGAAAACATCTCCCGCGCCTGGGGACCAAGCCTAGATTCTATCCTACAAACAATATCCTCGCCCTCCTTGCCTCTTTCAACCTCTTCCCCGAATTCCTTAAGCAGGAATTTGCGGAACAAATTGGCCGCCACTCCTTTCTCGAAAAAGCCTTCATTCTCCATCTATATCTCCTGCGGTCGTTATTGAGTTTTGCATCGCATTCCCTGCGGCGCCTATGGCGCCGCAGGGCAGAACGGCCAAACCCGTATTCCCACTCTGCCCAACGGCCGCTCCGATTCTTATACTAATGCGTGAGGATGGTTGTGTCAAGTGCAGAAAAAAATATCTGAAAGGTATCAATCTACCTGATGGAATCGCCACTTTCTCCTGATAGACTGAATCCCGGCAAGAGGGTTACACAAAAGTGCAACCCTCTCACCCTCCCCGCCCTCCTCCCTCTTCTAAATGCCAATTACAAGTTGAATAAAATATTACGCTTATGCGGTCTCCTGCCGTTCTCTTGCCCTGGCACGAAGGTTGCTATATAATTATCCGTAAACCGGTTTATTTCGGAGGTAAAGATGAAAAAGATAGTTTTCTTGACCTTGCCAATATTTCTGGCATTATATGCTGGAGAAGGTTGGGTGAGGACATATGGAACGGAAAACACCGACGTAGCAACCTGTGTACAACAAACCTCTGATGGGGGCTATATCGCGGTAGGTTATAGGGACCTCTATTATGGACCAGGTTATTCTCATATATGGTTACTCAAAACTGATTCAAACGGTGACACATCGTGGACAAGAATTTACGGGAAGGGCTTTATTATAAAAGAGGGTTATACGAAAGCTAATTGGGTTGAACAAACATTAGACGGCGGTTACGTAATTGTTGCTAGTACTAGGTCATTTGGAGATAGTTGGAGTATATGGCTTCTTAAAACGG
>JAAYVC010000015.1 GCA_012517375.1 bacterium
AAAGAATAACCTGCAGGGGGATTTTTCAAACAGTGTGTTTTTTAAGATTTGGAATTACGTCATATGCTTGAGGCTGACTTGGCATGCATCTTGCTCTACCTATAATCTGGATAGTACACTACTAAAAGCCTGAAACGGAGGGATTAGATGAAGAAGGTCTTCTTGATTTTAACAATAATCGTGCTGTGGTGGGTGGTAGGTTGCCAGCCGGAAGAGCCGGAGCTCCCTCAGCCGCCTGAACTCATAGCGCCGCTGAACGGAGAAGTGTTTACATCCGACCCACCAACGTTTGTTTGGCGGTCAGTAGATGAAGCTGCATATTACAAGCTAGAGATTAGATGTTTGGCTCCCTACACTGGCTTATTGGCACGTCTTCCCCTGAAAGATACTGTCTTTGAGATGCAAAAAAACATTTTTGATGGCGCACCACCTGGCGATTATTCGTGGAAAGTGGCATCAATGACGGTGGACGGAGTGGCTTCAATGGGTGACGAGTGTTCTCTTTAGTTCGATAAGACACTTCCACCTATCGATTTCGACACTACTTATTTCCCCATGGGATCGGATTATCAATGGGTTTTCGAACGATGCACGGAAGACTACTATCTCGGCGAAAGCTATTACGAAACACTCTCCGTATCCTATTCGGGACTCGGTGATGCAGCTAAAACCTTCGGGAATCTAATCCGAGTTCCTGGGGAACGAGTAGTTGCTCCTATTCCTGAGGAGTATTCCGATAAAGAGGAATACGGCAACTTTCACTTTGAGTTTGCGGTAAGCTGCCATGATGATTATCTACACATGGGTTGGAGTAGTTATGAGGAGCTAGGCCCGGTCGCTGCGGATGTTGACTCCAGAAGTACTGAAAGGTTAAAGTGTATAGGTCCAATCAAAAGGGAGGAAACCGACATTTACGTGGCATCATCAGGGTGTGCCTACGGAGACTTATACCATGACCGCCTCCTTTATTTCATCAAGGACCAGGACACGGTATGGAAATCCACCTCCTGAACCTGCTCGGCACATTCATGGGGATTCAGCTAAGGTGTTTTTTTATAATATCTTCGATGTGTTCGAGCGCCGCCTGGACGGGTGGGGTTAGTGACGCGTTGAACTCAAGGCTGGCTGCCTGAACGCCGAGCAGTTCGATGAGGACGGAGGGATGCTCAACCTGCGTCATCTTGACCCAGAAGGAGAGGGGCACCCCGTGCGTGGAGATTGTCCGTATGGGGAGGGAAAGTATCTCATCTGCGGAGAAGAAGCGAATCTCACCCGGCATCCCGCCCCAGTCGCATGCATCGATGAGAAGTATGCGGTCGGGCTTTTCCTTCTCTACGAGACCGAGCGCGTTCTCAGGAACCTCCCCCCCGTCGACAAAAATCCAGTTTGAGGGAATGGTTGAGGATTCGAGGAGACGGTCTATTGCCAGAGGACCGAACGCGTCGTCGCCGCGCAGCCGGTTGCCGACACCTATTAGAAGGACCCCTTCTTCAGACATTTGCGGTATACTCATCTAGTATTCTGGCAAGCTTTCTTGCGTGGGCGCGGCGCTCGAAACGGGCAATTACTTCGCGCTGAGGATTGTAGGGAAAAACACCCTCAAGCAATAGCTTTAATGCACGGAAAACACCTTCGATATCGCCCTCACGAGCAACACAGCCCGTTCCTGTCTCGCGGATAAGCGAAGCCGTTTCGTGTTCGGGGCTTACGGTCGCAAGTATGGGCGTGCCCGAACCTATGTATTCGTAGGTCTTTGCAGGAACTATGAGATCTGAGTATTCGGCGCGATAGGGCAGCCATAGAAGGTCTGATTTTTGAAGACGGTGCATGGTCTCCTGGTGAGGAAGATGTCCAAGTCTTTCTATGAATGAGGAAACGCCGCTGCGCCGGATGCGCTCTTCCTCCATCTTGCTTATCTCTCCCATTATCTCGACCTTGAGCTTGGCTGGTGTAAGTCCTTCCTCGTCCCTTAACCGGCGTATGGCAGAATAGAGAGTGGTTCCTCGATTTATGTGCTCGAGTCCGAGAATACCTGCGTACGAGATAACGAACTGACCCTTCTTGCGTCGTATACGAGATTTTGTACCTTCTTCAAAATCGTCTGAATCAAAACCGTTAGGTATGTAGTTTATCCGAGGAGCGAGCTCAGGGTAGCGACTCAAGAGATTCCGGATATGTTCTCTCGTTACTCCGATGATTACATCTGCTCCCTCGAGAATCCTTTTTTCAGCTCTCTTGTTCAATGCTCTTTTCCACCTTGCTTTTCCATGCTGAGGATGGCCTGCCCAGGGGTCTCTCATGTCTATAATCAAAGGAAGATTGGCCACTCTCTTGATAAGCTGGCCGGTGAACATGTTGCTCCAGGGCGGAGCAGTAACAAAAACCGCTTTTGCTTTCGATGCGAGTCTTGACGCTTCGTGGAACGCCTGACCGATAAAGCCTGTTTGCGTATCGGGCCACGAAAAACGCTCTGCAATCCACCGCAAGGGGCTATCGACTCTTGGTTTCAAAGGTCCTACAAGCTTCTCGCGAAAACGGAAGCTGTCGAATCCCGCTACGCGATGAAGCTCGATGTCTTTGACTTCATCAATCATTTCAGGATCGGCCATGTAGAATGCCGAAGGCTGAGGCGCGATAACTACAGGTTCCCAGCCGAATTCCGGCAAGTATTTGCAGAGCTTCGTAACGCGCTGAACGCCCACGCCGCCCAAGGGAGGATAGTAATAGGTTATTACAAGGAGTTTCTTAGCCACTTATTTCTTAAGGAGTTTTTCCGCGTCCCTTACTATATCTGAATATCCCAGATCCCTTCTGATTCTATCCTTGTTGTTCACAACATCCCACAGATAACTTCTCGCCTTTTCCCTTTCACCGAGTGCAAGGTATACCTCTGCCAATCTGAGCTTGCACTGGTAGATATTTGTGTAGCACTTTGGCTGATACCAGAATATGTCGCCCAGGAGCTTCTCGTAAAGCTCTTTTGCCTCCTTCCACATGCCGAGATCGATATACAGCTCACCCAAACCCCACCGGAATGTGCGTCCCTTGGGATGTTCGTTCACGAGTTCCCTGCTCACGGCAAGCGCTTCTGAAGGTCTTTTTTCTTCCCTCAAGACGAAGGAGAGCGCCTGCCCGGCAGATGCCTTGAAGTATTTGCCCTTTTCATATACGGTTCGGATTTCGTAAATACCCTTCTCCACGTTAGTGGATGCCTTTGCACCCGGAAGATAGCGGTCTACCCTGCCTGAGAAATAGTCGTACGCTCCCTTGGCAAGATAGGCGTCATAGAGTGTTGAATCGAGTTCTACAGCCCTTAAAAGCGGCTTCAGGGAGTTTGTTCCGGATGAGAATGCCGCAAGATACTGCCTTTTCCAGCCCGAGCGAATCATGCGGAACACCTGAACGGACCCTATAAAAAAGAGATCGCGTGCATTCTCGCCCTCTTCTTCGATTCCCTGCCTCGCCAGCTTCTCGGCCTTTGCCATTTCCTGGTCAAAATGCCATTCTAGTGAATCGGTTACGAAATCGGACATGTATATAAACGTCAATGCGCCGTTAAGGAAGTACGGAGCCGGGTCATCAGGACAGAGTTCCTTAGCGTCGGCATAAGCCTTGCGTGCCGTAGTATAATCTTCTACGTGGGACGCCTCAATCCCCTTTTCAAGAAGCGCTTCGGCCTGAGGCGTCAGCGCTGAGACAAACAGGTTTAAAAAAAGGAGTTCAACCATCAGTATCTAAAGACGAGACATGGACTTAAATGGTTGCAATGGCCGCTATTTCTACAAGCGCGCCTTTTGGAAGCCCTGCCGATTGTACGGTAAGACGCGCGGGGTAGGGCGCCGTGAAATAGGAAGCGTATATCTCGTTCACCCTAGGGAAGTCGGCTAACGAGGCAAGATGGATGTCGCATCTTACGACGTCGTCCATTGTAGCTCCCGCTTCCTCGAGTATGGCCTTTAGGTTCTCCATCACCTTTTTGGTCTGAGTCTCAATGCCTTCCAGGAGCTTATCGGTTTCAGGGTCAATGCCAAGCTGTCCTGCAATGAAGACTAGATTAGAGACCCGCACTGCCTGGCTGTATGGACCTATTGGCAGCGGTGCCTTGTCGGTTCTTATCTCTTTTTTCATGCATCTCCTCTTTTTTGCTTTATGCGGGTAGTTTAAGTCCGGATAGCGGTCTGTCAACCCTGTTGACTAATTTTCCAATTCCGCTATTCTTTTATTAAAAGGGATAGACTCATCAAGGAGAAAAAGATGCACATATTATTAGCTTTAAGACTTTTTTCGCTCGTTGCACTGGCAACCCCGGCTCAACAGGCCGATGCATTACTGTCTTATATAACATTCCCTCAATCTTCTCTCTATGAATGGAAAACGGCAATGGATGATTCAGGTTATGTCTGGATGGCTGGTATCTATAAAGAAATATTCATAAACAGGATTGACTCACACGGACATAAGGTGATAGATGAGACGATTCTTCCAAGACAATTCGGTGCTCACCAAAGTATTCTCTTTGACAAATGGTGTATACTGCGTCCCTCAGAGAGTGGACACGTTGAGTGTTTAGAGGTAGAATGAGGCATCTAGCCAAGGATGCAAGATGAAGCGCAGTAACTGGACGACAGAGGAGAAGCTGGCGGTGGTACTTGAAGGATTGAACGGCAGGAAGTCGGTGACGGAGATATGCCGGGAACATCAGATATCCCAGACACTATATTACCGGTGGCGCGACAAGTTCCTTGAGGGGGCCAGGACTGGTCTTGAGAACGGGAGTTCTGACGATAAGGCTCACCGTTCGGAGGTAGAGCGACTCCAGAAGCTAATAGGTAAGCAGGCGATCCAGCTAGAGATACTAAAAAAAACGGAG
>JAAYVC010000016.1 GCA_012517375.1 bacterium
CTGGATATAGCCTGCCGCTTGATAATCCCAACCGGCAGCAATATAGCCTCCATCGGGCGTGTTCTCTACGAAATCGCCAAAAGATGCGTCATGAGGACAATATGTCTTTATCCAACCTGCCTGCAGATAAAAAAGCAAACCCGAGAAGAGTAACAAAAGAACCCGTTTCGGCATTGTCTCCTCCTTAAATATATTAAGCTTGATTCGTTTCATGTCAAGAGGACGGCGTTGAACGCCGTCCTCTGTGTATAATCATCAGTCTCCTGCGAGGTCGCCCCACCATGTGTCAGGTCTCGATGGATGATACCAGCCCTTCCACTTGCCTCTTTCGGTGCCGTTGTAAGCCCAGCCGCCGGGAGGGTTAAGTCCCTGACCCACGTAGTAGGTGCCTGTTCCTGAATCGTAGGATGTATTGCCTCTGATCCAGTTCTTGGTATCCTTACCCCAGTAGCCCTCGAACTTGTTTGGCGTTGAGCTGGTTACAAGGGTTCCCTGCCAGATGTAGAAGGGATGCAGACCTCCCCAATCGCCCGTTCCGTAGCCTGACCAGTCGGTGTCGGCGAAAGCCGCTGGACATAAAGCAAGCGCCAGAAGCGCCGCTATTGCGAAGCGCTTGAGTTTCAATGCATTCTCTTATGGTTAGAAAGAAGAGCTTTATTGCTCTTTCTTACCCCTTGATTGTAAAAAAAAAAAACGCAAATGTCAAGGTTTGGGCAAAAACAATTTTAATATTCCGCCCTCCCACCGTCTCCTTGACATACCTTCCATTGTAGGTTAAACTCCCGAGTGTCTGAGCGCAAGCAAAAGCCAAAACACGTGTTGAAGCCGCACCCCAATCTCTGGATATTGTCCGTTCTTGCAGGACTAGTGATTATTGGTGCAAGCATGGCATGGCAGAGTGTGTTCTCTATCAGGCGCAATCTCGAGCTTACCGAAGGCGAGATCCGGCCCCTGGGGTTTGCAAAATCGGACTCCCTCTACCTGCACAAGTTCAGGCTCACGTTCTATCCAGAGACCCAGTCCATAAAAGACTATCAGGCGCTCGTTGTCTCCCGCATCGGCAGGGTATTCAGCCTGGATACAATAAGCCTTAATCATCCATTGAAGAGAGGTTCAAAGCGAATCTCCATATCGGGCTACGGGCTTAGCAAGGACTCGGTATATCTGAGATTCATCCTGATGACGCCCTGGGCAGATTCCTTGACGTACGAGTTTCCTCCGGAGGGCGTTATAGATGACGAGCGCTTTCCGATGCTCATCTCGTTCGAGAAGTTCCACATAGACCGCTCGCAGCTCTGGCCGCTGCCCGAGGTGCCGGTCGTGAACGTGAAGATAATCGAACCCGGCAAGCTTGTCGCAGAAAAGAAGATGCGGGCCCCGGACTCGCTCGACTTCGAAGGCTACAGACTCTACTTCGACGGCATAAGATTCAGACCCACGGCAACGTTCGTCTGCACAAAGGACTCGAGTTGGATCGCGGGATGTGCAGGTCTTGCATTGCTCTTGTTCGGACTCGTTACGGGCTTTGTAGTGAGAATGCGGAAGGAGTCACGTGAAACAAGGAGAGGCGATGCTTGATCCCTTCAAGCTCTTCGCGTTCGAGAGAACCGCCCTGCCCATAATGGAGGCCTTGTTCCTTCTTGCTGCAATATTCTACTCTCCGCCCGCGATGAGCAACAAAAAACTCTTGAAAACCGCGGGCTTCGTGATTCATATCGCTGCCACGGCGATTGTCGCCGGCTTCCTCGTGATGCGGTTCTTCATCACCGGCCACGCGCCCTTTGTCGTGCTGTATGAGACGCTCGTCTACTTCGCGTTCTCGGTTTCATTAGTGTTCCTTGTTCTTTCATGGCGCAAGGACTCGTTCGGCTACGGACGGGGCGCCGCTATCTTTTCGTGGATACTGCTTCTTGCCGCACTCATAAAAAGACTTGTGGACCAATCGGGAACCTACCCGCGCTACCTCTCCCCCGCTTTGACCAACGCCTTGTTCGAGCCTCATGCGGCAGTTGCGTTTCCTGCTTACGCTTTATTCGCCCTTGCCTTCATGGCTGCGTTCACGTCTCTTACTGCATCGGATAAGGAGAAACGGAAGCAAAGGCAGTCGCTAGCCGAGTTCTACCTCTGGCCCGGAATCATTCTTTTCGTGATCTCAGCCGGGCTCGGCGCAATGGCGTCGCGGACGTTTTTTGGCTTCTGGTGGTCTTGGGAAGCCAAGCAGATAGCCGCAATAGCGATTGCTGTCATTTTTGCGCTAGCCTTGATAACGAGGAGTTCGAAAGGAAAAACAGCAAGGCTCTTCCCATGGCTCGTGCTTTTGGGCTTTGTGGTGGTGATTTTAACCTGGCTCGCAACAAATTCGGGCCTGCACGAGTTCTTGTAAGGCTTTTAGGATGTTTGGACTACTCTTCAACCCGCGCAGGTTCTTCGACGAGATAGAGCGTTCAAAGCAGCTTTCCTTCCTGCTCGTGGTCCTGCGCTGGGGCGCGACCGCTTCGTTCGTCATCCTGCCTTTGTGGCTCATGGAAATGCTTCCCTTCACGAAACCGTGGCTGCCTATATCTTCGGACACATACTACTTCTGGGAGCTCATATTCCTTCTTCCGTACGGAATCGGTCTCACGTACGCAGTATCCGGCTTCTCGACTATCTTTCTAAGACTCTGCGGACGAGCGGGCGCCGGGTTCAGAGAGGTGTTCGCCATCGTATCCTACGGTCTGTTCCTTCCCTGGATACCGTGTCTTATATGGGACTTATTCCTGATATTTACGAATCACTGGACGCTTTCGTGGGCGATTCCCGTTCACTCTGCGGCGCTTGTAGCTGAGTCGTCGCTCTACGTCTGGGGCTTCAAAAGGGTCTTCGGAACGCCGTTGTGGAAGGCTATACTCCTTGGCATACTTAACAGCATCATCTTCTGGGGTCTTTCAGCGACTATCGTAAGATAGCGGGAAGGATGGATGACTTGAGAAAGCTTATGCCGCCTGTCTTGACCCTTATCTTTCTTGCCTGCACATCTCGAACGACACTCAAAAAAACCTTCCAGTTTTAATCGACGAGTTTTCCGCTGGCGGCTTTACTGTGAGAGCATACGAGTACAGTGAAAATACAATATCTTACTGGAAAACAATTTATGCCTTTCCAGTATACGAAGATGAGAACGACCCTTTAAGGGTTATCGTACTCGAATGGCATAACCTTTTCGACATCATGCAGGGGTATTTCTTAGAAGAAAGCTTTGAGAGTGGAGAACACGTAACTTATGAAATATTCGAGCAGAAACCTTCGTATGAGGAACTAAAGCAGAAAGTCATCGATATCATGGAAGATTGACGAACCCTGTTTTGCTCCTAAAATAGAGATAAGAAGAAATTCATGAGTATGAGGAGGAAACATGCATGCACGAATAGGTTTAGATACAAAAATCATAAAACGAAAACCAGAACCGAGTCCAACCACCAGTTCCTTCGTTTGGAGCATAGATACCGTGCTTGCCAGACTCGGCATAGAAGTTCCCGTATACGATATAAGGGGCTTTTCGTTGAACGCTTTTGCAATATGGGCGCACCCGGATAAGCCTGTTGAACTCTGGAGCAACGCCAATTCCGATCTCTTTGCGGATAGCATGCTGCGTTCTCTCGGCCTAAGAGGAGAACTGCTATCGGCTCCTGAAAAGGAAACCGATTTATGGAATTATTTCCTGCGCCACTGGAGCGCAAGGGTTATTGAGAATTTGAAGAGGGGGATTCCTGTAGTGTGTTCTGAGGCGTGGTCAGAATCCAGCTGGGGCGTAATAACGGGCTGGGACAGCGAAAAGAGAACGCTCATGGGTTATATGCCGGGCAGACTGACCGAAAGAGTAAACGAATGCTGGCCAACCAAGATTTTTCTAATAGGCGGCTCCGCAATCCCCTTTCCTTATGAAACAAAAATAAGGATAGTTCTCAAACAGGCCTTTGAACTGGCATCCAACCACATAAAGAAATCCGGCTGGCTGAGCGGCATAGACGCTTATGTGCTTTGGCTTGAGAACATCAAGGAGTACGCAAAAAAAGCGGTTCATCACAACAGGATGGCTCAGTGCCTTGCCGAAGCGAGAGCGGACGCCGCAAAATTTCTCACCCACCACGCGGAGTTCGACAGCTTTGAGGTAGGCCGGATGATGATTACGCTCGCTAAAAGGTATTCGCAAGCCTCAGACAATCTTAAAGAGGCCCAGAACTCCCAGAGTTCCAGACCCTTTTTGAAGGCCGTTACCGAAGCAATGAAAACGGAGGAAAAGTCTCTCGTTCTGCTTGAGGAGCTTTTATTCCGTCTCGAATAGTTGACAGAAAGCTCCATCCACATATCCTTAGGGTATGGGAGACATGGTTTGAGAAGAATAGTCCTTTGCTTTATTATTTGCGTTTATCTTGCTGCCTCGCCCTGGGAAACGGCAAATCCCCTGCATTCAATTGTTGCATCTCGTGTAATTGAACAACAGCTCAACACCGCTGAAAGCGTTCGATTCAAGCTTGAGGCCCGGGGAGGCTTAGCGTATTCTTCCTTCAATAAAGAAGATACGACACCTCTCATACCAGGCTCCATATCTTTTTTCCCCGGAATCCAATTCGATGCCGCATACAGAAACATTGAAGCCGGGCTTCGTGCTGAACAGATTGTATCCGCTCAAAAAAAGGGAACGCTCCCTGATTCGGCATATAAATCAGATTATATTGGAGCCTACCGTACATCAATACAGGCTTTATGGCAGCCTTTGTCATGGATGGCAGCATCCGCCGGGTACAACCATTATCTTGCTTCGAAAAAAGAAGATACGCTTTTGAGCTTCTCTCATTCGCCTTCTTTTTACGCAGGTCTTTTGTTCATTCCCGCTGACGGTGCAAGACTCGGTATCGACTGCATTACTCCTTGTTTACTGTCTTTCGAATCGGAATCAGGAATTAAGGATACAGTCTTCATGCCCCTGATATTAGAGGCTTCTGTCTTTTTCAACATTAACCCTCAGTTCGATTTCTATGCAAGTTCGCATTTTTCAAAGAGCTTCAGTAAATATGATTCAGCCCGAACTATCCTTAGCCCACTAGGCATCAGGGCTGGCGTTGACTATAAGCTGACACCGTCCCTCATCGTCGGCCTGGAGGGAAGCTATTCCGGGTCGTCCACGTACAACCTGGAACCATACTGGAACGATTACGAAGCCATCTCGGTTGCAGCAAATGCTTCGTGGGTTTACGGTCCGTGGAGGTTTTCAACCCTTCTCGAAATGTCGAGATCGTTCGCGCTTACTTCGGATGAGCCGGACGCCACATCCTATTCATTCCAGCTCTCCGTATCCTTAAGGATCTGATCTTTACCTTGACTTAGACCCATTAATTTCTACACTTAAACAAAATTAACCTAGGAGACGGAATGAAAGCAGATCCCAAGCATTCTCTCGCAGACCTTTTCAGTATGGCAATAAAGGCCGAGATAGAAGCCCAGGAAATCTATTCAAGCATCCACGCGCAGTCCAAAAATTTCATTCTCAAGGAGAAGATGCAGTTTCTTGCATCAGAGGAGATGAAGCATGAAGCAATCCTAAGAGGCCTGTACAGACAGCAGTTCGGCGATGAAAAGCCGCGGATACCGGACGAGACAATGGCTCCTGTTCCAGCCTGGAAGCCTGAGGAGGGAGGAAAGATAAGCAAAGTTCTAAAAGCCGCGATGCAGACCGAACTCGATTCGAACATCTTCTACCATGAGATGGCGCAAAGGGTCGATGACGCAAGCCAGAAGGCAATGTTCAAGTACCTTGCGGCAATGGAACAGACGCACTACCACCTTCTTGAGGTTGAATACAACGCCGCTCTCGAGATTGAGGATTACGACCAGTTCGACCCGGCCGTCCATTGGGGAGCGTAAGCTACGTATATGCGCGAAAAACTACCTGGCAACTTGACGCTGGCATTCTGCGTCCTATAATGTAATAAGAGAAAGAAATTAACCCTCCCCTAACCATCAACCCCTCCCGCGAGCGGAGTAAGGCAACTTGCCCCGCTCGCCGTTTTTTTACGCCCCAAGAAAATGCTTCACATTTTTTGGGGGACCCCGTTAAGTTAGGATCTGAAGAACAATATTTATGAGCAAAAACAGAACAAAAGATGGTCAAAATCGGGGTCCCCACAAAAGATAAGCGATTTTGCGGGGTGGTATTATTCTTTGATGAAGCCTATGCGTCTGTTTTTTGCGGTCATCTTTATAAAGTATTTCAGGCTTCTTTCAAACATTTCCTGCCCGTGCCTTTTTCGGCTCTCGATATAAGCAATGCGGATGCGCTTATAGCTTTCAGGGAAGTTTTGAAAGTTCTTCCACGCATCTCTGTCGGCCTTGAGCGATTCAAGTATCTCAGCAGGGACAACGAATCGAGTTTGAGGACTGAAGGCGTGGGCTACTGCCGCAAGTCCGGCGTCGGTCATTCTTTTCTGAACTATCAGCTTGCGGATTCGTTCCCTGTTAGCCTGCGAAAGATTGCTTCCTGGTTTCCTAGGGGAGAATCTCTGAGCGAAGCTTTCATTGTCAATGCGTTTGACGGTGCTGTCAATCCAGCCAAAACAGAGCGCCTCGTCCACAGCGTCGTTGTATGATACGCGCGGCTTGCCTGTCTCCTTCCGGTAGAAAACAAGCCATATCTCTTGCTCGGTCTTGTGATGCTTTTTTAGCCAGGCGCGCCACTTAGCAGGAGCGCTCGTGTAAAAGGTTTTTCCAAGCTTCATTGGATGTGGCAGCGACGGGATTTAGTGTTCATTGAGTTTATGATATTGGGTCGGGGAATTTTGTCAAATGGTTTTTTTTCACGACTTTCCTCACTTTATTATGACTCACACCCTAAAAGGCTGAAGGAGATAGATGGATGATTCTGAGTCATGAATCTTTCAGAATCTCTATGGAACGGATAACGTAGTCCTTGCCTTCTACTATCTCGAGCCCACCGCGCCCGCACCTTGGGCATGCAAATACGGGCAAAGTCGTGTGAAGCAGGGGGTCATCTTTGACTTCCAATGGACCCTCGTAGTCGCAGACCTTGCAGCGCACCTTTGCAGGCACGGTCTTGCATGAGATTTCGGCGTCGGACGCCTCCGAGTTCTTGAAGAGTTCCCTGAGCCAGAACGTCACCTGTTCCGGGTTGAGGAACGTGAGCTCGCCTATTTCGAGGGATATGGTTTCGACCTTTTGCGCCCTCTCCCCTCTTGCGCTTTTAAGCACCGTGACCGCTATTGCCTCGGCCACGGACATCTCGTGAGCCATTTAGAGTCCGAGCGCCGAGATGAGTTCGGGAATGCCTTCAGCCGTCCTCGCGGATGTGACTACGACTTTAGCCTCCGGATTTATGCCGTGAATGTCTTCAGTGAGAGCTTCGACTGAGACATCCATTGCCCGGGCCATATCGCTTTTGTTGATGACCGCAACCTGAGCCTCGGCAAAGATATAAGGGTGCTTCTTGACCATGTATGGGCCCTCGGTGACTGAGACTACAACGACGCGCATGTCGGTTCCCAGAGGAAAGTCGCCCGGACACACAAGGTTGCCTACGTTCTCGATGAAGAGAAGATTGGTATCCTCAGGGATATCCTCAATGGCATGAGCGACGATGTGAGCGTCAAGATGACACTCCTTGCCCGTGTTTATCTGGAAGGTCCGGACGCCGTGCGCAGCGATGCGGTCGGCGTCTATTGTCGTGGTCAAGTCGCCTGCAAGAACGCTGATGCGGTAGCTAACCTTCAATGCCTCGGATAGCTTCTCAAGCGTTGTTGTTTTTCCTGCACCAACGGAACCCATGAAGTCGAAGGAGCGGATGCCGCGCTTCTTCAGGTTTTCGTGGATTTCTTTTGCAAGTTCCTTGTTGTGAGCAAGAAGACTTTCCTCATTCGAGAGATCTATGCCGAAATTTCCGTGTGTTTTGTGCATTACTTCTCCTTTAGCGCTCCCCGAATATCAATAGTGTCGCCCGGCTTGACATTTCTTGATGAAAACCAGCCCGAGTCCATCTCTATTGCGTAGATGTAGGATTCAAAGGGCATGTGTGCGGTCACCGTGTCGTAAGGCGCCATCTCGTCAAGACCTACCACCCGTCCACCAGAGTTTATGAAGGCTATTGAAAGCGGAATACGGGTGTTCTTCATCCAGAAGGAATAGATTCCTTCTCGTTCGAAGACGAACAGCATTCCAGAGTTAGACGCAAGAGAGTCTCGGAACATGAGTCCGCGGCTTAGCGTTTCGCGATCCCGTGCAACCTCGAGTTTTACGTTTGTCCCCTTTATATTGATTGTAATATAAGCCGGTTCCTTGATCTGGTTGTTTTCGTTCTTTTTGTCCGTACATCCGATAGACAAGAAGTATGCGGCTGCGAGAATGCAGCATGAGAAAAATCTGTGCAAGAATCTCCGCCTTCTTAGACCAGTTCCAGATTCGAGAAACTCAGTCCCAGTAGATGAACCTTCCGCAGTTAGGACAGTTGTTCACGGTGTTTGTATGTCCCGAAAGTTCAGTGGGCACCTTGCTGAAGCAGCCGCCGCAGAAATCGTGTATCACCGGAACCACTGCCCAGTCCTTGTACCGGCTTATAATCCGCTGGTACATCTGGTGTATCGAGGGATTGAGACGCTCGACAAGCTTCTCGCGCTGCTTCAAGAGCATCTCTACCGGGTCCTCGCCTGCAGTTTTGAATCCTATCTTCTGGAACTGTGATCGCATCTCCGTATTGCGCCAGTCCTTAATCATGTAATCCAGATGCTGAAGTTCAAGAAGGGTTTTGAGTTCTTCCGACATCAGAGATTGTCCTCTATCTCTTTTACCAGTTCGACGAACTCCTCAGGTGTTGCAGGCTTTTCGTAAGTCTTTTTCTTAAGAAGTTCCTGGCATACCACAGCGACTCTTCCGAGGGTGATAAGGTACTGGTTACCTGGGTCCTGGGGCGGTGCCACAATGAGAAAGAAAAGATTGACAGGTTTTTTATCTATTGCGTTGAATTCTACGCCGTCTTTAGAGCGGCCTACCACTATTTCCAGATTCTCGACCACTAGCGAGCGTCCGTGAGGTATTGCCACTCCCTTACCGATTCCGGTTGAACCCAGCTCCTCACGTTTGAGCAGAGTAGAAACCAGAAGATCGGAATCTTTTTCCTTGTGAATAAGCGTCACAAGTTCGCGCAGCACATCGGTTTTCTTCCGCGCTGCAAGTTCGAGTTTTATACGGTCCGGTTTAAGCAAGCTATAAAGCTTCACAAAGCCTCCTTTGCACCGTCCAATATAAGATAAAGATTTTTTTTAACATGTCAAGGTTTTTCGCTTTTATTAACGTTTACTTTTTTTGCATCTCCCCACAGCTGTTCAAGCCCGTAGAACTCCCTCGTTTCGGGAAGAAAAATGTGAACAATCACCTCTACAAAATCGATAAGAATCCAGTCGCCGCCTTCAAGCCCCTCAAGATGATGGATTTTCCAGTCTGTTCTTGCCCTATCCCTTATATGCTCGGCGAGAGACCGTGAATGCACTGAGGATGAAGCCGATGCAAAAATAAAGTATTCGGTAACGCTTGAAAGCTTCCGCACGTCGAGTATCTTTATGTCTTCGGCCTTCTTTTCATCAAGCATGCGCGCTAACTTCTTGGCGAAAGCGGATGTCTGCTTCATTGTATTGTCTCCGTTGTGTCAGGAAGGTACTTCCTGTAGTCGTCTCCGACAATAAGCGTAACCCAAACTGGCGTAAGGGAGTCCAGTGATTGCGTAACTGAAGACCTGTCAAGTCCAAGGGTCCTGGCAAGAGTTCTGGCATTTATATTGTCCGAGCTTCTTCTCTCTATGATGATGGTTTTTGCGAATTTCTCACGCGAATCCCCTACTGACAAAACATCATATCCTCTCACCCTCAGATATGCCATCGTTCTTCTGGCAACGCCGGACACCCCGCATCCGTTAAGTATCTCAACTCTTATGGGAACGCCTGATTCATCTATATTCTTTTCCTTATCCTTGGTAATGAAATAATATCCTATTGAAAAAGCGGCTCCGAGCACGATAACGACCAGGGTCAGGATGAGGATTTTTTTGATCGTACCCCCTTTATATAGTTGCTGCCTTCAACAACAGTATCCTCAAGTTGCACGTACGGACCAATCGAAGATGCCGCACCAACTGATGTAGCGCCCTTCAAAGTAACGCGTCCGGTAACTTGAGAGCCCGCAAAAAGAGTAACATCGCCCTCTACCTCGACCATCTGCGGGTTCTCGATTCTCACACCCGAACGAAGCCATTCATTAATGAGTCTTTCACGGAATACGTTTTCGACCTGCCGGAGCGCTGCCGGATCATTAATGCCCATCACCTCGGTTCTGTCGTCTATCTTCAAAGCCTCAACCCTGTGACCCTCGTCAACCATCATCGAAATCACGTCAGTAAGATAATATTCTCCTGTCACCGGACTGGGATCCACCTTTTGAAGGGAATTGAAGAGAAGGGACGTTTCAAAGATGTAGGTTCCGGAGTTTATCTCCCTTATCTCCTTCTCTAGAGAGGTTGCATCCTTGTGTTCAACAATCCTTCTTACGGTTCCGTCGCCGTTTCGTATTACGCGACCATAGCCGGAAGGGTCGGGCAGCTCGGTTGAAAGCAGAGTCGCTGCCGCACCGCTGGATTGGTGCAGAGCTATCATCTGCGAAAGAGTCTGCGGCCGAATAAGAGGAACGTCACCACACAGTATCATGACCCTGCGTGTCGCGACCTCTTTGGCGCAGCGTTTGACTGCATCAGCAGTACCCGTAGCCTCAGGCTGAATTACGTACTTAGTGGTTTCGTTTCCGAGAATCTCCTTCAGAAAATCCACGCCTTCCGGATTTGCGACGATAATCGTCTCCTCCGGCGAAAAGTGTTGGACGGCTCTGGCTATGTACAATATCATTGGTTTTCCGAGAAGCGACTGAAGAACCTTCGGCAATATTGACCCCATTCTTTTCCCTTTTCCTGCGGCAAGAATTATCGCTGTCAACTCTACTCCAGAGGCTTGTTCTGCCTGTCCACCTTAATTACCACCGGCTCGATACGCTCTCCTGGGTCCAGATAGGCTACGGCAATGATTATCAATCTATCGCCTATCTCCCCAAGCCTTGCCGTCCCGCCGTTCAGGGAGCACTCGCCCTCGCCTGCCTCAATAAGATAGGTCTCGAACCTCTCTGCATTCTCCAGATTGACTATAAGAACCATCTGACCAGGTTCAAGTCCCGCCTTCGATATTAATGTGCCTGAAAGGGCAAGGCTGCCCTCGTATTCGAGGTTTTTATCGGTCACTATGACCGGAAAAATCTTTGCTTGAAGGAAAGGTCTATACACCTATTCCGGCTCTGATTTAGGCTGTGCTTCCTTTTTTGATTTCTTCTCTTTAGGCGGTTTAGTTTCTTTCTTTGAGGCGGCAGTCTTTTTGGGCTTGTCTTCGGTCTTCTCTTTCGCGGTTTTGGTTTTCGGTTTCAATGCGGGTTTAGGTTTGGACGCTTTCGGTTTTGCGGTTTTAGGTTTCGTCTCCGTCTTCTTCTTCTCCGGTTTAACGGTCATTTCAAGAATCGCCATTTCGGCGCCGTCACCGTGCCTGGTTCCCAGCCTAAAGATCCTTGTAAAGCCGCTGTTTCGATCCTCAAAACGCGGCCGCACTTCATCGAACAAATGCTTTACTAGGCTGTGACTTCCAAGATAGGAGTATGCGTACCGTCTTGCCGCCAGATCGTTGCGTTTGCTGCGACTGACAATACGTTCGGCCAGTCTTTGAGCGGCTTTGGCCTTTGCAAGTGTAGTCGTGATTCTATCGTTGATAACCAAAGAACGCACCAGCGAATTCACCAGCGCTTGTCGATGCGCCTCAGGACGCCTTAGTTTTGATATATCCTTTCTATGTCTCATCTTCTTCCGTATCCTCTTCGTCATCATCGTTTTCGGGAGAAAGAGCCTCGTCGTCTTCATTGTTTCCTTCGCTGAGCATTATGCCCATTTCCTGCAAGCGTGAGCGCAGGGAAGCGAAGGAACGCGGCTTAATATCTCCCCATGTCATAATTTCATCCTCTGAGTATTTCAGTAGATCGGAAACGTTGTAAATGCCATGGTCGGTAAGCGCCTTTTTGACGGTCTGCGGCACTTCAAGAGATTCAATAGAAACGTTGGCCCACGGCGAACCGGCGCCAGCGCCATCTGATTCCTGAGTTGCAAGCTTGGGATCGCTCAGGCTCAAAAGAGCTTCTACATGATCGCGCAGAAGCTCCGCAGTCTGTTCAAGCGCCTTTTCAGGAGTCACGCTTCCGTCGGTGAAAACCTCGAATACCACCTGCTCGTAGTCCGTGCGGTCTCCATAGCGTACATTTGTCACGTCAAGCTTGACCTGACGGACTGGAGAGTAGAAGGCATCAAGGAATATAGTGCCGGTTGGTTCGCCAGGCGAGCGCTTTTTAATCACTTCCTGTGTTTCGTATCCTCTTCCGTGCTCAACCTTCAATTCAAGATGAAGCGATTTATCCTGCACGGTAACGGTAAGAATCGGCGAATCGGGATTGACAAGTTTGAGGTTGGGAGAGAGTTCAAGATCCTTACCTTTGTATTCGCCAGGTTTATCAACCCTGAGATAGGCGTATTCAGGACCCTCGCCTTCCTTCTTGAATCTGAGCTTCTTTACGTTGAGCACAATAAGTGGAACATCCTCAAGTACACCGTCTATTGTCGAAAACTCGTGGATTATACCGTTTATTCTGAGTTGGGTTGGAGCCGCACCCTCAACGGACGAAAGCATTGCTCTTCTAAGAACTGTGCCCATCGTCCAGCCCCATCCTCTGCTCAAGGGACCTAAAGTAAACTTTGCATATATTTCAGAAGTAGTCTCATGATCTACATGAACCACCTCTGGTATTTTTATAAATCGACGACGCTCAGCCACATAGCCCTCCATTATTTGGAGTAAAGCTCTACTACAAGCTGGGTATTAACAGGTATCTCGGCTACATCTTCCGCAGCAGGCAGGCGGGTAATACGGATTCTGTTCTGTTTTCCTTCCACGCTCATCCATGGAGCAAGACGATTCGAATCCACATGTTCGGTTTTTTCCTGGGCAAAACTCGAATCGGGACTGCTCAGAGTTACGATATCGTCCGCTTGCACCGAGTAGGAAGGAATATCCACTTTTTTTCCGCCCACGGCGACGTGGCCGTGACGGACAAGCTGCCTTGCCTGCGGTCGGCTTTCAGCCCATCCGATTCTGTAAACTACGTTATCAAGCCGGCGTTCCAGAAGCAAAAGAAGCTCTATTGCAGGGTTGCCCCGCTTATCTGCAAGCTCGAAGAAACGCCGGAACTGTCCTTCAAGCATTCCATACATAAGACGCAATTTCTGTTTTTCCTTGAGCTGCTGGGCATAGGCCGAGGTCCGTCTCACGAACCTTGAATGTTCCTTGGCGCCGCGACGGGAAAGAGCGCATTTCTCGCTGAGGCAGCGTTCGCCTTTGAGAAAGAGCTTTTCTCCTTCGCGCCGGCACTTCTTGCAGGAAGGTGATATATCTCGAGCCATACTATCTCCTATACCCTGCGCTGCTTGGGAGGTCTGCAGCCGTTATGAGGGATTGGCGTTGTATCTACAATCTGGGTTATCTGCAGTCCTGCATTCTGAAGCGAACGGATAGCCGCTTCGCGGCCCGGGCCAGGGCCTTTCACGATAACGTCCACTTTCTTGAGTCCCTGGGACGCAGCCTCGCGCGCCGCGACTTCTGTAGCCTGCTGTGCCGCAAACGGAGTGCCTTTCTTTGCTCCCTTGAATCCGGTCCTGCCGCCTGACGCCCAGATGAGAACGTTGCCTTCACGGTCGGTGATTGCCACTATGGTGTTGTTGAAAGTAGCGTGAATCTTCACAAGACCGGTATCAGGGAACTTTTTCTTCTTACGATAGACCTTCTTTCTAGCCAACTATCCTCCTAGACATTCTTCTTAAGTTTTAATTTGCCGCTGGTCTTCTTGGGCCCTTTACGTGTGCGAGCGTTTGTACGCGTGCGCTGTCCCCTGACCGGAAGACCCATCTTGTGCCTTGAACCTCTGTAGCAGTTGATTTCTATAAGACGCTTTATGTTTGAGGCTAAATCCGCTCTCAGCGCTCCCTCGACTTTATGATTCTGCTCTATTTCCTGCCGTATAAGGGCCAATTCGTTCTCATCGAGATCCTTGACCTTCTTTCTAAAATCAATTCCGGTCTTTGTAAGGATCTCTCTTGACTTAACAAGTCCTATTCCAAAAATATCGGGCAAAGCGTATTCAATAGACTTGTTTGGTATTAAATCTACACCGGCGATACGAGCCACAAGTCCTCCTAACCCTGTCTCTGTTTGTGCTTCGGGTTGCGTTTGCAGAGAACAAGCACCCTGCCGTGGCGCTTGACTATCTTGCAATGTTCGCAACGTTTCTTAATTGATGCTTTAACCTTCATCAGGATATTCTCCTTATAAAATAATTACTTAAATCTGTAAACAATCCGGCCTCTGGACAGATCATACGGTGAAAGTTCTACAAGAACCCTGTCACCTGGAAGAATCTTGATGTAATTCATCCGCATCTTGCCAGATAGATGCGCTAAAACCTTAAAACCGTTGTCTAATTCTACGCGAAATGTCGCATTTGGCAACGCCTCTATTACTGCTCCTTCCGTCTGTATAAGATCCCTTTTAGACATACGCTGTCAGGACCTCTGGCCCTTTCCGGGTTATCGCTATCGTGTGCTCAAAGTGCGCGGAAATCTTTCCGTCTGCAGTTACAACAGTCCAGTTATCTTCCTTGAGTTTTATCTTTCCTGTACCCATGTTAAGCATAGGTTCTATTGCCAGAGTCATTCCTGGTTCAAGGAGAGGACCCACACCTTTCGGACCGTAGTTCGGTATGTTAGGCTCTTCGTGAAGCGAAAGACCGGTGCCGTGGCCGAAATATTCCTTTACGACTTCAAAGCCGGCGGCTCTGGCATTCTCTTCTATGGTGTGGCTGATATCGCCCACTCTATTTCCTGCTCTGGACGCGTCTATTGCCTTATCCAGCGTATCACGAGTCACGGAAACGAGCTTGCGGATTTTATCGGAGGTCCTGCCGACCGCAAAACTGCGGGAGGAATCAGAAATGAAGCCGTTTTTGGAAACCCCTACATCTATCTTGACAAGATCTCCATCCTTCAACTCGCGGTTTCCGGGAATCCCGTGAATTACTTCTTCGTTTATGCTTATGCAGGATGCGGCAGGAAAACCCCTGTACCCCTTGAATACAGGCTTGGCACCGTTGGAAAGGATATATTCTTCTATTACTACGTCAATCTCTGCGGTTGTCTTACCTGGGGCAAGCTCAAGTTCCGCCACCTTCAGCGCTGCGGCTAGTATCCTGCCAGATTCCCTTATGCCTTCAATCTCTGCTTCAGATTTAATGATTATTCCTGACAAAGCTTGCCTCTCACGTCATGGAAGACTTCATCAACGGAACGATCGGCATTGACTTTTATCAATCTGCCGTCGTAGTATTCTACAAGAGGAGCCGTTTCTTTCAAGTATACATCATATCTGGACTTGATGATATCTGGATCATCGTCTTTGCGGACAATGAGAGCGCAACCGCAGTCGTCGCAAGTCCCGTCCTTAAGCGGAGGATTCGACAGGAGATTGTATATTTTTCCGCAAGCAGGGCAGTTTCTTCTTGAGCCCAAGCGTTTCAAAACCATCTCTTCCGATAATTCGAGGTATACGACCCCCAGGGAATCGGCACCGATTATAGATTCAAGAGCTTTAGCCTGGCCTATTGTACGAGGAAACCCGTCAAAGATAACGCCTTCTCTATGCGAGCGCAGGAAGTCGCGAACAAGCGTCAAGATAGTTTCATCATCGACTAGCCTGCCGGCTTCTACATTTGATTTTATGCTCCTGCCCAGCTCGGTCTCCTCCTGGATAGCCTTTCGCAAAACGTCGCCTGTGACGAAGACGGAAAAATGTGCACACTCTGCCAAATCACGAGCGAGAGTGCCCTTGCCGGCACCTGGGGGTCCCAGAAGCACAATAGCCCTCAACGACGTCCTCTTATCTTAGTGCCCTTAAGGAGTCCTTCATAAGAACGCATAAGAAGATGTGACTCTATCTGCTGGATGGTATCTAAGGCTACACCCACGATAATCAGGTATGTTGTTCCGCCGAGATAGAAGGGAACCCCGAGACCCTGCATTATCCAAGTAGGTAGGAGCGCGACTAAGGCAAGGAATATTGCACCCGGTAGCGTAATCTTGGAAAGAACGCTATTTATGTACTCGGCAGTCTTCTGACCCGGCCTGATCCCAGGAATGAAACCGCCCATACGCTTCATGTTGTTGGCAAGATCCATAGGGTTGAAAACCATGGACGTATAGAAATAAGAAAAGAATATAATAAACAAGGCGTAGACTACATCGTGTATGACGGTTCCTGAACCGAACCAAACCTGAATTCCTTGCTGGAGATTGGGATTTCCGAGAAACTGAATAACGGTAAGGGGAATGGCAATAATGCTCTGGGCAAAGATGATTGGGATTACTCCGGCCGTGGTCAGCCTCAGTGGAATAAACGTGGACTGACCGCCGTAGATGCGTCTCCCAACTACTCGTTTTGGATACTGAACGGGTATCTTGCGAACCGCCTGGGTCATGAGAATCATGGCGGCAAAGGTAAAGATGATTATAGCAAGAAGCACAATCAGCACGAACCACGACTTTGCGCCTGTTGTCACGAGCCTAATGGTGCTACCTATGCTTTGTGGAATACTGTCAACGCAGCCTATGAAGATAAGAAAGCTTATTCCGTTTCCTATACCCTTCTCCGTAATAAGCTCGCCTATCCACATAAGGAATATGGTTCCGGCTGTAAGTGTAGCTATTGTGACTAGCCTAAGGAGTATTCCGCTGTAAGCGATGACAGGAATGACTCTTCCATCGCCTAATTGAACGGGTCCAAGACTCTGAAGGTAAGCGGATATGCCGACAGCATTAAGAATTGCCAAAAGCACTGCGAAATAGCGCGTGTACTGATTGATCTTGCGCCGGCCTTCTTCGTCCTGCTGCATCTTCTGTATCTTAGGAAACACAGAACCCAAGAGCTGGAAGATAATGGATGCCGAGATGTAAGGCATGACGCCCATTGCAAAGACTGAAGCGCGAGAGAGTCCTCCGCCCACGAACAGGTCGTACAGGCCGAAGACCGTGCCTTGCATCTGCTTGAAAAGCGCGCCCATGGCAAGGGGATTGATGCCTGGTGTTGGAATGTGGGTGCCGAGGCGGTAGATTATTACCATCAGAATGGTAAAAAGTATCTTCTTCCTTAGATCAGGAATCTTGAAGATATTACCTACGCCCTGCATCATTTCATCACCTCGAGTTTTCCGCCCGATTTCTCGACGAGCTCACGGGCTTTGCCGGAAGCTGCATTTACGGTAAAATTCAGAGGTTTCTTGAGTTCGCCCGCGGCAAGGAGTTTCAATGGGCGGTCCTTATACCTGATTAGACCCTTCTCTACGAGATTTTCTGCATTGACGGTTAGCGAAGCGTCCCATTCAGCAAGTCTTGAGAAGTTGATAACCTGATAGCGCAGCTTTTCTGCGCCCTTCGGGTTGTGCATGCGGTTAATCTTCTTCCCCTTCTGCATGCCTCTCTTTGGGATGCGCCTTACGAGAGGCATCTGGCCGCCTTCAAACTTTGGTCCGTGTTCGGTGCCCGAACGCTGACCTGCACCTTTATTGCCGCGACCGGAAGTCCCACCCGAACCTGAGCCTGGTCCAGCGCCTACGCGCTTGCGGCGCTTGTGAGCGCCTGGGTGTCTTTTCAACAGCTCAGCCATTGGACACCTCCTCGACATTCACGAGGTGGACGACTTTAGCTATCATTCCTCTGATAACCGGATTATCATCGTGGATGCGGCTTGCTCCACGTCTGCGCAGACCGAGCGCTCTTGCAGTCTTTTTGTGCACGGGCTTTGAATCAATAAGACTGCCCACAAGGGTGACTTTTATCTTAACATTCTTCTTACTTTTCGCCGGCATCCTTACGCTCCATAAAGTATGAAATAGGTTTGTTCCGCAGTCTGGCGACTTCTTCGAGATTTCTCAGCTTCTTTAGCGCATGTATCGTAGCCATGGCCAGATTGTATGGCGTATGTGATCCGAGCGATTTCGTCAGGGCATCCTTGATTCCGCAAGCCTGGAGTATTGCCCTGACCGGAAGGGTTGCTATGAGACCGGTTCCTGGCGAGGCGGGTTTGATTATAACCTTGCTTGCAGAAAACCTTGCTTCAGTTGAATGCGGGATAGTCCGGGAAACCGGAATCTTATAGAGAACCTTACGCGCATGTTCACGGCCTTTTGATACGGCCATTGCTACTTCATTGGCCTTGCCGTGTCCGACTCCCACATGTCCGGTACCGTCGCCAACCACGACCGTCGCTGATAATTTGAAGCGTTTTCCGCCTTTGACTACTTTTGTCACGCGTTTTATCTCGATGACTTGATCGAGAAGCTCTTCCTGAGTCTCAGTTAATTGATGCTTTTCAAACATACTAGAACTCCAGTCCTTCCTCGCGGGCGGCTTCGGCAAGGGCTTTGACCCTTCCATGATAGCGATAACCTGCGCGATCAAAAACTATCCTGGATATGCCGCGCTCCTTCAATGCCTTCGCGAGCAACTTGCCCACCGCACGGGAATCTGCCTTCTTATCGCCTTCAACATTCATGTTCTTGAAAGCCTGGGATTGAGAGGAAAATCCGGTAATAACGCGATTTTCTTCGTCATTTACAATTTGCGCATAGATGTGCCTGTTGGAACGGAAGATAACCAAACGGGGCCGTTCTGAGGTTCCCTTAACTCTTTCGCGTATATGCAGATGACGCCTTTTTCGTCCGAACTGTTTGACATGTTTCATTATTCAGCTCCTGCGGCACGCTTGCCAAGCTTGCGACGAACATGCTCGTTCTTATACCGCAAACCCTTGCCCTTGTAGGGGTCGGGAGGACGGTAGCGTCTTATTTCCGCTGCTACTTGTCCTACAAGCTGCTTGTCAACGCCTTTAATCGTGATATCTGCAATCCATTCTTTATCGTCGCGGGCTTTAGGTTCGAATATTTCGGCGTCTATCCCTTTGGGCAGCGGGTAAACTATCGGATGACTGTAACCTATTGTAAAAGTTAACTTGGAATCTTCCTTCTGAACCTTGAAACCGGTGCCTCTAAGAGTCAGAACCTTTGAGAATCCTTCAGTTACACCAGAAATAGCGTTTTTCACCAGGGCGACTGCAAGACCGAGCATCGCTTTGTTTTCAGGACGGCTTGAGTATGAAAGTTGAATATCGGATTTCTCCCCTTTCAGCGATATGCCCGGAACAAAAACGACATCCACTGACCCTTTAGGGCCTTTGAACACATAACCGTTCTCTGTCTGACTAAAACTGACGCCTGAAGGAATTGAAATAGGCTTGAAAGATGCGCGGGCCATTACCATACCTCGCATATTATCTCGCCGCCTATCCCTAGATTTCGGGCATGGCGGTCGGTCATTACGCCCTGGGATGTGGATACAATAGCTGTCCCAAGCCCGTTGCGCACTCTCGGTATATCGTCCGCTTTTCTGTAAACCCTGCGGGATTGCTTTGAGACTTTTCTGATTCCAGCCACAACGCTTTCTCCGTGTGCGGAGTATTTAAGCTGAATAAGTATCTGTAAAGGCCATTCCTTTTCAAGAAGCTGGAAATTGCTGATGTAACCCTCTTCCAAGAGGATACGAGAAATCTCCTGTTTGAACCTTGAAGCAGGAATCCTGACTTCTTTTTTATGAGCCAGAATGGCATTATTCAATGCTGCAATATAATCGCTGATTACATCCATTGTTGCTCCTTACCAGCTCGCCTTTTTAACGCCCGGAATCTCGCCGTTGAGGGCAAGCTCACGGAAGCAGAGCCTGCAGAGTCCGAACTTGCGGTAATAGGCTCGCGGTCTTCCGCAGCGCTGGCAGCGATTATAGTGGCGGACGCGAAACTTGGGTTCGCGTTTCTGTTTATGGATCAAAGCCAGTCGTGCCACATTACTCCTTTCGGAAAGGCATGCCCAGATAACCGAGCAAAGCCTTGGTTTCATCGTCATGTTTGGCGGTAGTCACGATTGTGATATCCATACCAAAGACTTTTTTGACTTTATCACGTTCTATCTCGGGGAAGATAAGCTGTTCGCGAAGACCCAGCGTGTAAGAACCTCTTCCGTCGAACGAGTCCGTTGGAAATCCTCTGAAATCTCGTATCTGAGGGGCGGCAAAGTTGAAAAACCGTTCCATAAAGTGGTAGGCGCGTTCACCCCTGAGGGTAACTCTTGCACCTACGACCATGCCCTTGCGCAGCCTGAAGTTGGATATAGCTTTCTTGGCCTTGGTGACAACAGGTTTCTGACCCGTTATCTTTGCAAGATCATCCACAATAGGCTCTATTAGCTTGGAATCCTGGGACGCTTCACCGGCTCCAACGTGCACTACGACTTTCTTGACTTTCGGTACCTGCATTACATTGCCGTAGCCGAACTCTTTCATAAGTGTTTTTACAACTTTTTCACGGTAATGGTCGCGCAGTATACTCATGATACTATCTCTCCCCCGCAGCGTTTGCACACTTTCACTTTGTTGTCACCTTTAAGCGCCCTGCCCATCCGGCTCGGCTTGCCGCATTTAGGGCATACAAGGGCAACGTTTGAACGGTCTACAAAAGCGGGTTTTTCAATTATCCCGCCAGGTTTGTTCGCCTTGCCCTTGGAGCGTTCGTGTCTTTTGACCATATTGATACCCTCGACAAGAACGCGTCCTTTTTCCTTATCTATCTTCAGGACTTTTCCTTGTCTCCCCTTGTCTTCTCCGGTTACAACTTCAACAAGATCACCCTTTCTGATAGTTATTTTCATTACACCACCTCCGGGGCTAGGGAGATTATTTTAGTAAAGTTGTATTCTCTTAATTCTCTCGCAACAGGACCAAAAATGCGTGTCCCTTTGGGCTGTTTGTTTTCATCTATTATCACGCAGGCGTTGTCATCAAAGCGAACGTAGGAACCGTCCGGACGCGATATCTCCTTGCGGGTACGAACTATTACAGCCTTAGCCTTTTCGCCCTTGCGAATCGATGCTGTAGGAAGGGCCGATTTGACCGCTATGACGACTATATCACCGACCCCGGCGTAGCGCCTGCGGGTACCGCCTAAGACTTTTATGACGCGAGCCATCTTGGCGCCTGTATTATCGCTTATTACTAGCTTTGAATTATCCTGAATCATTTCTCTTCACCCAGCACTCGTAGTACGCGGAAATGCTTGAGTTTAGAGAGAGGGCGCGTTTCTTCTATCTCGACGCGATCGCCTTCCTTGCATCTCTTTGCATCGTCATGCGCGTAGTACTTGTGGCGTTTGTTGACGTACTTTTTATATATGGGATGAAGTTCCTTGCGAACCACGCTCACCACTATCGTTTTTTCGGGTTTTGTGGAGACTACCTCTCCTATCAATCTTTTGCGTGCGCTCATTTCTTGGTTCCTTTAGAAGTCCTTTTCGTTTCTTTTTTCTTTGTTGCAGGTGCTTTTTTTGTTTTCTTTGGTGCAGCTTTAGAGGTAGAGGTCTTTTTTGCGGTCTTTTTCTTCGGCTTTTCCTCTTTCTTTTCAGCGGGCTGGACTTCTTCCTTCTTTGCTTCCTTAGTGCTCTTTCGGGGGAGCTCGATTATTCCGAGTTTGTCTTCCCTTAGGAGGGTTTCAATTCTAGCGATATCGCGACGGATTGTGCGCAACCGAAGAGCATTAGGCAAATCCTCGGTTGGCCGCCGCAACCTCAAACGAAACTCTTCTTCTCGGAGCTCGTTGATTTCGTGCTCAAGCTCGTCGCGAGTCATTGATCTAAGATCAGATGCCTTCATAGTGAATTCCTTCTTCGCGCTTTACTACTTTTGTTCTCAAAGGCAGTTTGCTTGCAGCTTCTTTTAAAACCGCCTTCGCCGCCTCATCAGTCAATCCGTCAAGTTCAAAAAGAATTCTTCCCGGCTTGATGACGCAGACCCAGAACTCCGGTGCGCCTTTACCTTTTCCCATTCTGGTCTCGGCAGGCTTCTTGGAAACCGGCTTATCTGGGAATACTCTTATCCATAACTTGCCGCTTTTCCTGAGCTTCTTGGCCAGAACAACACGGCTGGCTTCAATTTGACGAGAGGTTAGCCAGCACGGTTCTGTAGCCATAAGCCCAAAGTCTCCAAACGCTATCGTGGAACCGGACGTCGCCTTGCCTGTCATGCGGCCCCTGTGCTGTTTGCGCCACTTGGTTCGTTTAGGCATCAACATATTTACTTCCTCCAGGTATCGGCAACGCCGCCTTTATAAATCCAAACCTTTACGCCGACAGTACCGGCGATAGTGAATGCGGTCTCAAGAGAATAATCGATATCCGCAGCCAGGGTCTGAAGAGGTACCTGACCTTCTTTATACCATTCCCGCCTGGCTATTTCCGCACCGCCAAGACGACCCGCTACGGCTACTTTAATGCCTCGGGCTCCGAGCTTCATAGCCTGTGTTGTGGCGCGACGCATGGCTCTCCGGTGAGCGACACGCGCCTCAAGCTGGCTTGCTATCGTGCGAGCCACTATGCGGGCTTCGAGTTCGGGAACCCTTACGACTTCGACGTAAACGTTCACAGGCTTACCTGTAAGCTGCTTCAGTTCCTCGCTTAAGACTTCAAGATTAGCTCTCTTCTGACCGATGACCATCCCCGGTCTGGCGGTTGATATCGTGACTGCCGTTTTGGTGCCGACTCGACGCACTATTACATTTGAGATTGCGGCATCGTTCAGTTTAGTATAGATATAACGCTTTATGCGGATATCCTCGGCAAGATGCACGGCATAGTTGTTTTCATCAAACCACTGCGATTGCCATTCTTTAGTGTAGCCGAGCCTGAAGCCGTGGGGATTGACTTTCTGTCCCATTATGCATTCCTCTTTTCGTCAGAGATCTTTAATGTTAGATGGGCAAACCTCTTGCGGATTATTACTCCGCGTCCTCGAGGCGCGGCACGCATCCTTTTCATTATTGGGCCTGTATCAGCCCTTGCGTCAACAATAAAAAAACTTTCTCTGTCAAAGCGAATCTTTCCAAGCTTTGACTCAACGTTGGCTATAGCCGCTTTAAGGGTCTTTAATACCGGTTCTTTCGTAGGCTTGTTAAGAAAGGTAAGAATGTTCAAAGCGTCGTCTATCTTCTTGCCACGTATGAGACTGAGTATTTGACCGTACTTGCGCGACGATCCGCGTATGAATTTCGCTCTTGCAACAGCTTCGCTCATTTCTTCTTTCCTTCTTCGGCTGTAACTTCTTTCTTTCCTCCATGACCGCGGTATGTACGGGTCGGAGAAAACTCGCCAAGCTTATGGCCGACCATCTGCTCGGTAACGTAAACGGGTATGAATTTCTTCCCGTTGTGAACGGCTATGGTGTGTCCAACGAACTCCGGCGGTATCGTGGAACGTCTGGCCCATGTGCGAATTATCTTTTTTTGCTTTCTTACATCTAGAGCCGAGACTTTCTTCAAAAGCTTTTCATCCACGTAGGGGCCTTTTTTAAGCGAGCGTCCCACTACTTCCTCCTTTTAACTATCAAACGAGTTGAAGCCTTATTCCTGTTGCGGGTCTTTTTACCCTTGGCTATTAAACCGTTCTTGGAACAAGGGGGTCTGCCACCCGAAGCCTTTCCTTCGCCGCCGCCCATCGGATGGTCGTGCGGGTTTTTGGCTACCGCTCTTGTACGTGGCCTTATACCCATATGGCGTTTTCTTCCAGCCTTGCCTATGCTAAGCTTTACATGCTCGGGATTCGAAACGCGACCAACCGTTGCGTAGCAAGCCACGTTGAACAGTCTGACCTCGCCTGAGGGAAGTTTAACGAAAGCCTGCTTACCCTCTTTGGCAAGAATCTGAGCCGATGAACCGGCGCTGCGAACCATACGTCCCCTTGTGTTGGGGAATATCTGGAGATTGTGTATCTCAATTCCGACCGGTATCTTCGCAAGCGGCATGGAATTCCCTGGCTTCAAGGGAGCTTCGGGGGCTGAAATTATCTCAGTGCCTTTCTGGAGACCGTCAGGAGCAAGAATATATCTGTATTCTCCATCAGGGTAGCTTACAAGTGCTATGTTGGCTGTCCTGTTGGGATCGTACTGAATGGAAACTATCTTGCCAGGAATATTCTCTTTATCGCGCTTGAAATCTATGATTCTGTAGTGTCGTTTCTCTCCTCCTCCCCTTCTGGGTGCTGTAACGCGACCCATATTGTTGCGGCCGCCTTTTTTTCGAAGTGTATCAAGGAGAGGTTCATAAGGTTTTTCGTTGAATATCTCTTTGTCGTATATCACTTCATAAAAGCGCCTGGCTGGCGTTATTGGCTTGTATTTTTTAATCCTGGATATTACACGCGCCATCAGGCACCTCCAACAAGTTCTTCGATTCTTTCGCCTTTTGCAAGCGTTACGACAGCCTTCTTCCAGTCAGACTTCTTTCCTTCAAAACGACCAAGTCTCTTCATCTTACCTTTAATCTTCATCATGTTCACGCTTTTTACGTGAACGTGGAACAGATTCTCCACAGCCTTGCGGACATCAAGTTTTGTAGCATCAACCGCAACCGCAAAAGAATACTGACCCTTTTCGTCACGGGCGAGCAACGACTTTTCAGTAACGATAGGGTGGCGAACTATCAGTCTCGGGTCCTTCATTTCCACCTCGCAATAAGGGAATCGCAGGCCGACTTGAAAAGCATTAGCTTCTTAGGACGCCACACTGCGTAAGCGTTGAGATCTTTCTCGCTAAGAACATCTAAAGCGGCTATATTGCGGCTTGCCAACAGGAGTTCATTGGTGGATGATGCAGGGACAAGAAGCATTGAGATATTATCCTTTTGCCGAACGGCGGCTAAAACCTTCGCCACAAGCTTTGTTTTGGGCTCTGAGACAGTTATATCTTCAATAACGGATAAATCGCCATTCTGAATCTTCTGTTTAATGGCCTCAAGCAAAGCCTTTTTTCTTAAAGCCTGACTAAGATTCTTGCGGTAGCTGCGCGGCTGGGGACCGTGAGCGACTCCGCCATGAATCCGAACTGGTGAACGCAGCGTACCCATTCTTGCGCGGCCAAGATGTTTTTGAGGAAAAAGCTTCTTCTTAGCGCCTTCGACTTCGGAACGGGTCTTTGTCTTAGCTGTACCCTGGCGCATATTAGCCCGGTAAGCTTCAACAGCTTCCCAAAGGATTGTATTGTTTACAGGCGTGGAAAATATGCTATCTGGGAATTCTACCGAACCGGAAGTGGAGCCATCGTGTTTAAGAATATCAAGTTTCATGCTTCCACCTTCCTTATAAGCAGTACTCCTCCTGTAGGTCCAGGAACCGATCCTTTCAGGTAAAGAAGGTTGCGCTCCGGATCCACTTTTACGACGCGTAGATTGTGAATCGTCTGGCGTTCGTTGCCGTAATGCCCCGGCATGCTGTGTCCTTTCAAAACCCTTCCAGGATATGTAGTCTGACCTGCCGATCCTATCCTGCGGTGGTGGTTCGAGCCGTGTGTCTCGGGACCGCCATGCCATCCGTGGCGCTTCATTCCGCCTGCAAAGCCGCGACCTTTTGTCCAGCCTATCACGTCCACCTTATCACCAGGTGCAAAAAGCGTTGTGTCAAACTTTGTTCCTGCTTTGACTTCTCCTTCAAATTCTCCCCTCAGTTCCATAATTCTCAAGGGTGAATGAGAAAGCTTAGCCTTCTTAAGGTGTCCGCGCAGAGGCTTGGTTGCGCGCTTGCGACGGCTTATGCCGAGCTGAACTGCGGCGTAACCATCACTAGCAACGGTCTTCGACTGGATAACATAGCAATCATCGACGTCGATGAGTGTTACAGGCGTTATCTTGCGACCGTCTTCGTAAACCCTGGACATGCCGAGTTTACGTCCAAGCATTCCTTTCATTTTCATTCCTATCTTTAATCTTTAAGTTTTATTCCCTTAGTATAGAGGGATTAGCCTTTAACAGAGTGAATTTCTATCTCTACGCCGGCGGGCACTTCCAGACGCATAAGCGCATCAACCATCTCGGAAGTCGCTTCGCCGATCTCTATCAGGCGTTTGTGTACTTTGAACTCAAATTGCTCACGGCTGCGTTTGTCTATATGAGGTGAACGCAAAACCGTATAAAGGGAACGGCGCGTCGGAAGTGGGATAGGACCCGAAACCTTTGCGCCCGTTCTCTTGGCAATGTCGACTATATCCTTGGCCGATTGGTCAAGTATTCTGTAGTCGTATGCCTTAAGTTTTATTCTAATCTTCTCAATATCCATTATTCAATCACCTTTGTGACGACGCCAGCGCCAACGGTGCGTCCGCCTTCGCGGATTGCAAACCGGGAGCCTTCCTCAAGCGCTACCTCGGAGATAAGCTCTATTCCAAGCTCCACGTTGTCGCCAGGCATCACCATC